>JAFGID010000210.1 GCA_016929735.1 Ignavibacteriales bacterium
ACAAAAAATGAAAAAAACCTGGTATAATCGTCTTGTCTGCCGGAGCTGCAGCGCAGGTAGATACACCTGCCTTCACGGCAGCTTCGGCAGACAGGTCAGATAGTTACAAACAAGTTTTTATTGTGCTATAAATACCGGTAAACGTAATTTGGTTTATCGGTATGTTGTATGCAAGGCTAAAAAAACGAACATTGAAATCTGATAATAAAAATTGAATAAACAGATTGAGAATATTGAATCTTCAATTGAAGGTAGGTACAAGAAAAAATTAGTTTTTGCCCGCCCGCTTCTGCCCTTCGGGACAGTTGATGAAGCCAACGCACATTGCACACATTTGCAAATCGCACAAGCTCACTCACAAACCGAAATTTGCAAAAGAGTGCAATTTCTCCTTACGCACCAAAGAACCATTTAATAAACGTCAATATGATATTAAAGAAACTTTACCTTGAAAACTTTCGAGGATTTGATAAGATTGAGGTACCATTTAATGAAGACCTGAACGTAATTATTGGAAAAAATGATGTTGGTAAATCGACAATTTTGGAAGCACTTGAAATCTTTTTCAATAATGAAACTGTTAAGATTGAAATTGAAGATTTAAAAGTTGGGGCTCCACCCCAAATGACTATTGGAGTTGTTTTTTCAGTTGACCCCAATAGGGAGTATTTGATTGATTCAGAGCGAAAAACTTCTCTCAAGGATGAATATTTACTTAATGAGGAAGGATTACTTGAAATACGAAAAACATGGGATTGTCCAAAATCATTAACGGCAAAGAGCTTAACAACTTATATAGTAGCAAATTATTTAAAAGATTTTGTAAATGAACCGATTATAACTTTAAAATTAAATGAACTAAAGAAAGTATGTACAGAAAAAGGATTAGATGATACAGTAAAAGACAAACGTGTTTTATCTGATTTCAGAAAAGCTATCTATGCTAACATTGCAAACAGAGAAACTCAAGAGACACTAATCCCAATAGACAAAGAGGATACAAAGAAAGTTTATGATAGTATAAGTTCTGAATTTCCATATTTTGCACTTTTTCAATCTGACCGCCAAAACAAAGATTCGGACAAGGAAGTTCAAGACCCTTTAAAAATTATAACCAAACAAGCAATCTCTGATGTTGAAACTGAGTTGAAAGCAGTTGTTGATGAAATTGAAAAAAGAGCGATTGAAAAAGGTAAAAAAACAATTGAAAAACTTGCAGAAATGAATCCTGAAATTGCAAAAACACTCTTCCCTAATGTTAAAAATAGAAATTGGGATTCGCTTTTTAGTTTTTCTTTTACAGGTGATGAAGGGATTCCAATGAATAAGAGAGGAAGCGGAGTCAGAAGGCTAATTTTGCTTAATTATTTTAGAGCTGAAGCAGAAGAAAAGGCTGGGATATCTAAGAGCGTTATCTATGCCCTTGAAGAACCTGAAACTTCCCAACATCCTGAGCATCAAATCATGCTTATTAATGCTTTAATGAAGCTTGCTAATAGTCAAAATAAACAAGTGATAATTACTACCCATAGTCCAGAAATTGCAAAAATTGCTCAAAATGAAAGTTTGATCTTATTAAAAAAAGACCAATCAGGAAAATTGAATATAATCTTTGATGAAGACGCCAAACTTTCTACAATTAGGGAAACTTTAGGAATAATGCCATATTTAGGAAAGCTTGTAATTTGTGTGGAAGGTGAAAACGATGTGAAATTTTTGCAGAATATAAACACAAACATTCCAGAATTGAAGGAAATCTTTGATTTTGAAGAGAAAAATATTAGCATAATACCTTTAAATGGTGGAAATCTTAAAAACTGGGTTGATAGGCACTATTTAAAGGGGTCAAATGTTATTGAATTTCACATTTATGACCGCGATTCAAATTCAGGAAAAAATACAGAACAGTATAAAAAGCAATGCACAGATATTAACAATCGACCAGATCAATCATATGCAGTTTTAACCAATAAAAGAGAGTTTGAAAACTATTTGCCAATAGAATTATATGAAGACTTTTTTAAAGTTGACTGTAAATCAATAACTGATTGGGATAATTTCGATTTACCTAGTTATTTATCCTCAAAATCCGGTAGACACGAAAACGAAGTAAAATCAATAATAAATGGCAATTTGACGAAAAAACTAACAAAAGCTCATCTTGAAAAATTAAATGCATTTGAAGAAGTAAAAGGTTGGTTTTTGAAAATGAAAGAGTTGTATCAATAGTTGGATTTTATGGCTAATTATTCTTTTGAAGATTTGTTATCTCCTCTAGATTTTGAACATTTAATTAGGGACTTATTAAGTAAAGATTTAGGGGTTGAATTAACAGCTTTTGCTGAAGGAAAGGACAAAGGACAGGACTGCAGATTTTCGACTATTTCTGATGGTTCCATTGTGGTTCAATGTAAACGGACGAAATCACTTTCTGAAGAGACATTAAAGAAAGAAAAAGAAAAAGTAGAACTATTAAATCCTAAAGAATACTACTTCGTAACATCATCCGAATTAAGCGTAAACAAATTTGATGAAATAAAACAAGAATTCAGCCAATGGATTACATCAGATAAAAATATATATCATAGAAGTCGATTAAATAACCTATTGGATAATTATAAAGACATTCATCACAAACATTACAAACTTTGGCTAAATAGTTCTACAATCTTTAATACTTTAATCAACAAGCATTTATTTGAGAGGTCAAAAGCTTTAATAAGCGATATCCAGAGAGATTATAAGTACTTTGTAAAAAATGAAAGCTTTAATAAAGCGACTGAAATATTAAATAAAAGTCGTTTTATTATTATTAGTGGTGACCCAGGTATTGGCAAAACCACTCTTGCAAAGTTATTGATATGGGAATACTTACAAAAAGGTTTTGAATTAATAGAAATAAGAAAAATAATTGAGGGAGAGCAGTTACTTTCCGAAGATTCAGATAATTGTCAAGTATATTATTTTGATGACTTTTTGGGAGAAAATTTTTTAAAGTTTGATGTAATTGAAGGTCGAGCTGGAGATTTATATTCATTTATTCTTCGAATAATGAATAATAAAAATAAAGTTCTTATAATGACGACTCGAGAATATATTCTAAAACAAGCAAAAGAAAAGTATGAAAAATTAAACCAGCAAGAAATTGAATTATATAAGCATACTTTAGACTTATCCAGTTATAGTAGAAAGATCAGAACATTGATACTTTATAATCATTTATATTATTCAGGTATATCAATAGAACACATTGAAGACTTAATCACTAAAAAGGCTTATAAATCCATTATTAATCACAAGAATTATAATCCTCGACTAATTGAGAGAATGACAGTTAAATTAAAAGATGTCTTACCTACTGATTATTCAGAATCCTTTATTAGAACACTTGATTTTCCATTGGAAATTTGGAATAAGTCATTTGAATCTCAAATTTCAGAAGGTTCAAGATATGTTCTGTTTATTCTCCTTTCATTTGGCGAACCAGTAATTCTTAGTGAACTGAAAATAGCTTTTAATCATTTTTTTAATCTTGTTGCCAAGAATAATAATATCGATTTTAAACCTCATGATTATAGAAATTACCTTAAGGAATTAGAAGATTCCTTTATCAAAACAAATATTACGAATAAAGATGAGCATTACCTGGATTTCCAGAATCCTTCAATAAAGGATTTCTTAATCAATGTAATAGTTAGTGATAAAGAGATTCTTAAAATCTTAATTAAATCTGCAATTTTCTATACTCAATTTGCTTATATATTAAACTTTCTAACAAAGAAATACAGAAAAGATGTAGAGGTAAAGGTCATGATTGCGGAATCAATCTCTAGAGATTTTGATAGTTTTCTTCCTAAAACAAATATATATTCAGGTACAAGCTATAAAGGTGATTTAAAATCTATAGATAAATTAAAGAAAATAGAATATTTTGTTAATGAATGTAATGATGATGAAATACATCAACTATTTATTAATGAGTTTTTAAAAATAGATTTTAAAAGCCTACATTATTATCATCAAAAATGGTACATTGAATTCTATAATAAATACAAATCAGAAATAGGGATTGAGTGTTCCTCATTAATTTCAGATATATATAATAAGATGAGTTGGTATGAGGATGCTAGAAATTTGCTGTTATTATATAAAGTTGATTCAAAATCATTAACTGATTTTATTGAAAATAGAAAAGATGAAATAAAAACCAAAGTTGCGAATATAATATTTAAAGAAATCGAATTTAATGATAAACCTGATGATTTGATCTTGTTTCATGACAAACTCAAAGCAGATGATTCAACTTTAAATAATCTATTAGGAGTAGAAGTGGTTAAATATTATGGCGATTTAACAGAGAAAATTGACACTCTTGAAAAAGAAAATCCTGATGAGAATATTGAAATAGAAAAGGTGGAAATATTGAATACCGATGACGCTTTTAATGAGGAAGATTACTTTAATATTGAATTGTTTAAATAACACCCAATTAAATAAATTATGATTCAACGCACACTGCCAAGCACATTTGCAATTCGCACAATCCAACTCGCAACCAAAAATTGCAAAAGAGCTTGTCCGTCTGCCACCGCTTCTTTCCCGACCTTAAAAACTAATTTTTTCGGCTACCCCAGTGCTTCGATTGAGCAGATTAGTAATTGTAAAAGATTGATAATTAACTGATAATGAATAAAGCCCAGCATACAACAACGTGTATAAAACATTTGGCATTCAGTGGTTTATCAAGCGTTTCAGCTCTTATCAAAAGTAGATGTAACTTGACAAGATAGTGCTTCGAAATGCCAAACGTTTCATACACGCCACCGTTTAGCGGCAATTGGTCAGAGACATACAGAAACCTAAAAATTTGATACAGTTAAAAAAAGATGAAAAAAACACTGATTTTTCTATTGATTTTTCTTTTATCATCTTATGCTTACACGCAACAGAAAGTAATAAGTGGATATATTAGTGATAAAACGACAGGAGAAATTTTAATTGGAGCTACAATTTATGACTTAAATTCAGAATCGGGAATCACTACTAACCAATACGGATATTATTCTATTCCCTTTGATAAATTACCAGCCGAGATTGAAATCTCATATATTGGATATCAACCACACAGAATAGTGATTAACAGCTCAATTTCAACAGAGTTAAATATTAAACTAATACTTCAAGAGCTTAAATTGGATGAAGTAGTTGTTGTTGGTAAAAGTCGTGACAATCCAATAAATACTAATATTTCAAACATAAATATTCTTAAGCCAAAAGACATTGAAATTGCACCAATTGCTTTCGGTGAAACAGATGTTATTAAAGTATTGCAGCTAAAAGCTGGTGTAACAACACTTGGAGAAGGTTCTTCCGGGATGTATGTTCAAGGTGGAAATACTGACCAAAACCTATTTTTAATAGACGATGCCCCCATTTATAATCCATCGCACCTATTTGGTTTAGTATCAGTTTTTAATCCTGATGCTATTAAGAACGTTGAGTTTTA
>JAFGID010000211.1 GCA_016929735.1 Ignavibacteriales bacterium
ATAATACTGGAAAGAATAATAATTTTATCATCATCTTTAGTAGCAACAAGCGAGTCAATTTCTTGTGTAAAAATATTAGTAGTAAAATATAGCATAAAAGCAATTAAAATAAATATTTTCATTGGAAACCCTATTTATTTTTATAAATCTTTGGTAATTTTGACGAAAGGATATTTTAAAGGTTACAAATTGATTCGGGAAAATTTTACTATTATATAAACAGCCCGATTCTTCGGGCTGTTTATATAAATTATTGTTCGCTTTTTTAATATCTTGTAATCAATCCTAAGCCTTGAAATTCTTTCAATTCGCCTTTTGGCAAAAATACATTATCGCCACCGTATCTAAGGTTATGTTCAATCATTTCATCAATAATATCATCAATGACATTTGGGTTGGTAGATTCTTCGAGCGGGACAAGTTTAAGAGTTTCACCCTCAATTATTGCAGGTTGGAAAAAGCCCTGTTCGATAAATAAAGTTTTACCCTGTTTGTGTAATATAGCCCGCCATATATCGTTGAAGTCGCTTAAGAATTTACCTGTATTTACCGCTTGAATTAATTCCTGCTTTCTTTGATTGTTCTTTGCTATTGTATTTTCTTTAACAATTGCCCACGCCTCCGGGACTATATGATAGTTCTTTTCATCAAGTCTATTTTTGTTCAAGTGCCCGATAATTGAATCTTTCTCATCGACGATTTTCAAGTATTCAAAATAATTCGATTCCTCTGTACAAATCAAAACCGGCAGCGGATTTTCTTTCCTTAATTTATTTACTTCTTTATCAACACGATTAAAAAACTCATTTATTAAATTGGTCTGCAATGGAGCATTTGCTATTTTACTTTTACTTGTAGAATACAAATTAGTGTTTTCAATCGGGAATGAATTTCCAATTTCTTCGACTACCTTATCATTGTATGCTTCTATTAGTCTAACATTTTTCTGACTTAAAACTAACACATAATAATTTAATTCCTGATGCATCGCACGGACTAAATCTCTGGTTGCAAAAGTATTATCAATTACAACTCTATCTTCAACGAGGATTGGCAATCTTGTATACTCTGCTATGTTTTCATTAGCAAAAAGGACGAGACTTTCTAAATTGTAATCGTGGTCAATATCATCGGTGAGCTTGTTTAACTTTTCCATAATTGGCCACACGAATCGTTTTTCATAATTTGAATAGAGTCGTGTCTCTGCATCCTTCACAAGATTTTTCAATAAAATCGGGTCTCGTTTGCTGTCGGGTTTTGTGCGATGTGTGTTTAATATTACCGTTACACAACATTCAGAAGAAACGTCTTTAACTTTTTTTAATACTTCGTTCATAATAATCTCTCTTTTTACTTACAAATTATCGATAAAGGATATTTTAGAATAATAAACTTATCTTTGTTTTTAAAATCTTATAAAATTAAATTTATCTAAATTATTTCTTTTTGTTATTAGCAAATAAACTGACAAAGATTATTGTTAATAATGCAAGCACAAATGAAACAAAACGGACTGACAGAAATTTATCAAGCACTTCAATATTAATCCAAATAATTGTCGACAAAGCACCTACAATCATTCCAGCAAGTACGCCCCGTTTTTTTGTCCCTTTCCATTTTAGAATTAAAAGCAATGCAGGACCAAAAGACGAACCCAATCCCGCCCACGCATAAGATACAAGAGAGTAAATCAATTTTTCAGTCGTCATTGCTAATGTTAATCCTATTATACCGATTATAATAGTAATAATACGGCTGAGATTCAACAGAGTTTTTTCTGTTACTTCCTTTCCAAGTGTCTTATGATAAAAATCTTCAATTACTGATGAGCTAATAACGAGAAGTTGGCTATCGGCAGTAGACATCATTGCTGCAATTGCACCCGAAATAAATATCCCCGCCAACCACGATGGTAAAAGTGTGTTTGCAAGGTATGGCATAAGCATCTCTGGATCTGTGAAGAAGCCTGTTCCATACAAAGATAAACCGACTAATCCGATTAGAATTGCACCTGTAAAAGCTGGAATAGCCCACGAAAATGCTATCCGTCTTCCTAGCTTTAGTTTGTTAGAATCTTTAATTGACATAAACCTTGTAAGAAGATGAGGCATTCCCATATAACCAAATCCCCAACTTAATCCACCAACAACTACTGCGACAGCTGCCCAGCCCGTAGCTTCCCCTGTCAAGCTCCCAACGTTGCCTCCCGCAGTATCTATTGCTGCAGTCAACGAAGTGCCTGTGTTTCCAATTTCTATAAGTCCAACTATTGGCAGGACTATTAATGTTCCGATCATTATTATTCCTTGAACTAAATCAGTCCAAGCAACAGCAAAAAATCCACCCATCATTGTATAAAATATAATTACAACCGTTCCAATAAGGATACCTGTTTGATTGCTTATGCCAAAGGTAACATTTAAAATTTTACCTGCTGCATTAAATTGAGCTGCTAAGTAAATTGTAAAAAATATTACAATTATCAACATAGCGGTTACGCGGATAGATTTATCCTTTTTATCAAATTTCTCAGCAAAGAAATTGGGTAAAGTAATTGCGTCAAATATTTCACTTTCCCTTCGTAAATCCTTAGCAATTACAAACCAGTAAAATATTATTCCAAGCACACAACCAAGAGCAGTCCATATCTCTAAGAATCCAGCTGCGTAAGCAGCGCCAGGCAATCCAAGTAAAAGCCAAGCAGATTCACCTGATGCTCTTTCTGAAAATGCTACTACCCAAGGATTTAATTTGCGTCCAGCAAGAAAGAAATCTTTATGGGATTTATTCTTTTTATATGTAATAAACCCCACAAGTAAAACCACGAGCAAATATAAGATGAAACCTATTAATGTATAGTTCATTTATCACTTTTGTTTAATTTTGTCTTTTACAAAAATAATAAATTTATCATAACTAATTAATTAGGTTTTCAATATCCTATTTCTTTCAATAAACTTGAAAGCACTCTTAACCTTTCACCGATTAGTTCATCATCTTTACGAAGGCATTTGTCGAATAGTTTTATATCCTCTTCGATGTAGGGATTCTCTACGCATACGCGGACATTCATCGCTCCACCTTGCATACCAATTCTGTCAATTTTAGGATAGTTCTTTCCTTTGTTGTGATACATTTCAGAGAAAAAAATTTTTGAACGACAGATTAATATTGCTAAATCAATTACACGATGAAGAGGTATTTCCTCAGATTGGCGGGACCATTTGTTTCCAGTATGACGCCAGATTTTTGCCGATATTTCCACCTTTCCTCTATCATTCCATTGTGCAAGCCCCAAGGATAAACCTTTTGCCTCGGATTTCCCAGCACTCCGACCGTCGACTAAATCATATTCTTCCGAAACAATTACTGGTTTGTGTTTTAATTCAATCGGTATTTTCATAATTACACCTAATATTAAGTAATTTAGTAAATTAGTAAAACAAGATAGCGATTTATTTTTCAAATTCAAAGTATTTTATATTGGTTGCATCAAAAAATCTGTCAGAATATTTTGTTTTTATCAATTATATAATATGTGTTATATTTGTATTATAATTTATAAGTATGGATTACTCGCGTGGGTATTTTAGAAAAACTTGAATTATTTTACAACTTAAATAAGAAAAAGAGAAACTCAATTTTAAGCTTTGCATACAAAGTTCCTGAAATCAATTTTTTATCAATAGTCAGAAATATTGAATGCACAAAAAAGTATTTCTATTGGTCAAAGGAACAAATCGAATTTTTATGTTTAGATGACATTTATACTTGCAACAAAATAAGAAAAAAAAATATAACCTCCTTTTCAAATCAACATATTCATAACTTTAACAATACGTTATTGGCTCAAGCTCCATTAATTGTTGGTGCTAATAAATTTCCAGATAATAAAGAAAGTAGAATATGGAATGATTTCAAAAAAGACGAGTGGTACATTCCAAAGTATATATTTTATAAAAATAAAAATTCTCATCACTTAATTATTAATACTCAATCAAATAAAGCAGAACTTCAAAACATTCAGCAAGATATTTTAAAATTACTCGATTATAATTGTAATAAAAGCGCTTCCAATAAAAGTAGGGCTTCGATTATAAAAATAAAAAATGACAATGAATTTAAAATCTGGAAAAAAGAAATCAAAAACATTTTAAATGAGATTAAAAATAATAAAGTTCAAAAAGTAGTATTATCGCGTTGTCAATGTTATAAATTGTTTGATTTTAGTAATGTTGATAACTTGATCAGAATGATTAAATATAAATATCCTGAAAATTATAGTTTTGTTTTTAAAAAAAATAATTCGATATTCTTCGGTGCATCACCTGAAAAATTGGTCAAGGTGAAAAATGGAATTCTTGAAGCTGATGCTTTGGCGGGTTCAATTGAACGAGGTAAAACCAAAAAAGAAGATAAACTATTTGAAGAAGTATTAATTAAGAGTAAAAAGAATATTTCAGAGCAAAAAGCTGTTGTTGATTTTATTCTTTCGAAATTGAAAAACATAACCGTCCAGATTAAGCATAATAAAAATCCAAAGATTAAAAAACTAACTTTTGTTCAACATCTATTAACAAATATTTCTGCAAAATTAAACGAAAATTATTCGGTTCTTTCAATTATAAAACATCTACATCCTACGCCTGCTATATGTGGTGTTCCCACACAAAAAGCTTTACAAATTATCCGTAAATCTGAGAAGCATGAAAGAGGTTTGTATTGCGGAGCAATCGGGTGGTTGAATTTTGCCAATAACGGTGAAATAGCAGTTGCAATTCGCTCTGCTTTATTAAATAATAAAAAATTATATGTGTTTTCCGGTTGCGGTATAGTTGAAGGTTCAACGCCGGAAGAAGAATTTAAAGAATCAGAATTAAAAATGAAAACAATAATAAGCTTATTTAATACGAAATGAATACGAACTATTTGTGGTCAAAAATATTTGTCGCTAGACTAGTAAAGCTTGGAGTAAAGCACGTCTGCATTTCTCCCGGTTCAAGAAACACTACATTGATATATGCCTTTGCTAAATGTAAGCAAATAAAAAAGTATGTAATTATTGACGAAAGAACATGTGGATTTTTTGCTCTTGGACTTGCAGACAAAACTAAAACACCTGTTTGCGTTGTTATCACTTCCGGAACAGCAGTGGCAGAACTATATCCAGCCATAATTGAGGCATTCAAGCGTCGAGTACCATTGATAATATGTTCGGCAGATAGACCTCCAGAATTACATAATTGCGGTTCAAACCAAACAATAAACCAAGAAAACATCTTTAAAAATCACATAAGAGCTTACTACAACGCAGGAGTTCCTGAAATAAATGAGGTTAAAATTAATTACCTGTTGACAATAACTGATATGGTATTTGAGAAAGCAACAATTACAGATATTGGGCCTGTCCACATTAACTTTCCATTTAAAAAACCCTTAGAACCAAAAACAAATGACATTAATATTTCAGATAATGAAAATAAAAAATATCTCACATTAGCAAAAACAATATTTAAAAACGAATCATCGGAAAAAAGATTAAATTTAAATATTGATAGTATATTTAAAGTTTTATCAGGAAAACCTAAAGGACTAATCATAGCCGGATTATATACTAATAAGACAGATTTTTCATTAATTGCCAAGATATCAAATAAGTTGAATTATCCTATCTTAGCAGATGGCTTATCAGGTTTTCGTTTAGGAAAACACTCAAAAACTAATGTAATAATAAATTACAGCAGTTATATCAATTCGGAGTTATTTGAAAGTAAATATAAGGCTGATATTATTTTACGATTTGGTCAAACACCCACATCAAAACAATTATTAGAATATTATAAAAAATCAGAAGCGTACAAAATTATTATTAGTAAATTTGG
>JAFGID010000212.1 GCA_016929735.1 Ignavibacteriales bacterium
CTTGGTCGTTCAATTGCAAGAGCATTGAATAGAAAATTTGTAAGGATTAGTCTGGGAGGAATACGTGACGAGGCAGAAATTCGCGGACATCGTAGGACTTATATCGGTTCTATGCCAGGGAAAATTGTTCAGTATATGAAGCGTGCAGGGACAGTTAACCCAGTTATGTTACTTGATGAAATTGATAAGATGAGTGCAGATTTCCGAGGTGACCCATCAAGTGCAATGCTTGAAGTTTTAGATCCTGAACAGAATCATACATTTAACGACCATTATCTTGATGTGGATTATGACTTGTCAAAGGTAATGTTTATTACAACTGCCAATGTTAGATATAATATTCCTTTGCCACTTCAAGATAGGATGGAGATAATCGAATTATCAAGTTACTTGGATTATGAAAAATTACAAATTGCAAAAAGACATATAATTCCAAAACAAATTTTAGCTCACGGCTTGGAAAAATCCAGTGTAAGTTTTACAGACAAGTCGATTGAAAAACTTATTAACGAATACACTCGCGAGGCAGGTGTAAGAAATCTTGAACGCGAAATCGCTTCTGTATTGAGGAAAACCGCAAAAGAAATTGTATCGAACAACAGAAAGAAAAATAGATACGAAATTACACCTGAATTAATCGAAAAGTTTTTAGGTGTTCCTAAATTCAGAAAAACTCAAGTTGAGATTAAATCGCAAATCGGTACGGCAATCGGTTTGGCTTGGACAAGTGTAGGTGGCGATATACTTCAGGTAGATGCTTCAATTATGAAAGGAAGCGAGAGATTAATTTTAACAGGACAACTTGGCGAAGTAATGAAGGAATCCGCACAGGCTGCACTTAGTTATCTACGTGCAAATTCCAAACAGCTTGGTTTAAAAGAAAATAGTTTTACTGCAAAAGATATACACATTCATTTACCTGCTGGCGCAATTCCTAAGGATGGTCCTTCGGCAGGAATAACTATGGCTTGTGCAATGTATTCTGCTTTAAGCAATAAATTACCAAAGAAAAATATTGCGATGACAGGCGAGATTACTTTAAGAGGAAATATCCTTGCAATTGGTGGATTAAATGAAAAATTATTAGCGGCAAAACGGTATGGAATTAATACTGTGATTATTCCAAAGGAAAACGAAATTGACCTACAGGAAATTAAAGACGAGATAAAGTCAGGATTGAAAATATTAAAAATATCGACTATTGGAGAAGCTATAAAAATTCTTTTTAAAAGTGGCCAATAACCAAGATTAAATCGTATGATTACGAAAAATCGAAATTATGATTGATGATAAAATAATATACGAAGATTTATTAAAAAAAATTGACTCCCTGATTAGCAGAGATATTTTAACGGTTTCCAATTTGTGTAACTTCATTGCCGCCATTAATGAGAGTTTTAGCAAAATAAGCTGGATTGGATATTATTTTTTGAAAGATGAGAAATTGTATCTCGGTCCTTTCCAAGGAAAAGTTGCATGCAATATAATTAAAATTGGAAAAGGTGTTTGTGGTAAATCAGTAGAAAAAGGTGTAACGCTCATTGTACCCAACACACATGAATACCCCGGACATATAGCTTGTGATGCAGGTTCAAAGTCAGAAATTGTTTGCCCAATTTTTTATAAGGGTAAAATAATGGGTGTGCTGGATATTGATAGTTATGAATTTGATGCTTTCAATGAAACGGATAAAATATATCTGGAAAAATTATTATCATTGCTTGTTGAAAAAATAGATTTTTCTAACTTTAATATTTTGTAATAAAAACTAAAATAATATGCAATATTTAGTAACCGCAAGAAAATGGCGTCCACAAACTTTTGCTGAAGTTGTTGGACAAGAACATATTACTCAAACTCTTAAAAATTCAATCATAAATAACCGCATTGCTCATGCATTTATTTTTACAGGACCGCGTGGAATTGGCAAAACAACAACAGCTCGAATTCTTGCAAAAAGTTTAAATTGTTTAAATAGAATTGATGGCGAGCCCTGCAACGAATGTGAGATGTGTAAAGAATTTCTCAATTCGCAAACGCTGGATGTAATTGAAATTGATGGTGCTTCGAATAGAAGGATTGAAGAAATCCGTGTTCTACGCGATTCGGTGAAATATACTCCAACTAAGGGAAAATATAAAGTGTACATCATTGATGAAGTTCATATGCTTACGGGCGAATCTTTTAACGCTTTGTTGAAGACATTGGAAGAGCCACCTGAACATACAATATTTATTTTCGCAACGACTGATATACATAAAGTTCCTGCAACAATTATCTCGCGATGTCAGAGATTTGATTTTAGAAGGATTACACTTAGAGATACAATTGACCATTTACAAAAAATTGCTAAAGCCGAAAAGATAAAAATTGATGAAAAATCCCTCGCTCTGATAGCAAAAAAATCCGAGGGTGCACTTCGCGATGCACAGAGTTTGTTTGACCAAGTAGTTTCATTCAGCGGTGAAAAAATCACAGCGGAAACAATATCGCAAATGCTCAATCTAATTGACCAAGATATTTATTTTGACGTGTCGAATGCAATACTTGAAAAAAACTTTGCTGCTGCGTTTGATATTACACAAAAGATATATAGCAACGGTTGGAACTTTACAGATTTTGTCAATGAGTTAATTGAGCATTTCAGAAATATTATGACAGTTGTGATTAGAAAGGATTCGAAGTTGATTGAGGGTACTGAAAATTATAAAGAAATGTATTTAAAATATAAAGATGATTTTTCCGAAGGAGATTTAATAAAAATATTAGGGTATTTGAGCAAGTTAAGTTATGAAATAAAAAATGCCGGTGACCAGCGAATGAAGATGGAAGTAGGGTTATGCAGTATTATCGGTATTGAAAAAAGTCAGACTATTTCACATTTATTGAGCATGCTTTCGGAAAACAAAATAAATATTACTCCAAGAATTGGTGATAAAAAAATATCTTACTCGGCAACCCGTAAAGAAGAAATCTATCAAGAACCTAAAATTGAAAAGAAAGAGATTGTTGATAAAACTGAAATTAATCTTGGCAGTATAAATGAAAAATGGAAAAGTCTTTTAGAATTAGTTAATGTTGAAAAATTTACTCTGGGTGCCTTTTTAGAAGAAGCCGAAATTATCAGTGTTGACAACAAGATTGTAAATCTTTATATCGAAAATTCTGAAAACAGAAAATATATTGCAAAATTTGCTGATTATCTGCAGGATAAATCAAAAGATTCTTTCGGGACAAATATGCGATTTAATTTTCTTGAAGAAAATAAACCAAGTTATTTAACAAAAAAACAAAACAAACAAGATGATACAATAACTCACTCTAACGAAGATATTGATGAAAATGTATCATTAGTAAATTCAATTATTAAAAATTTAGGTGGAGTAGAACTTAAATGATTAATATAATAAAATTTTGAGGTCCAACTATGAGGAAAATATTTATTACCAAATCATTATTGCTTTTATTCTTTGTTTCTGTTGAAAATTTTACTCAGACTGGTGCAAACCCGAGTTCATATTATACCGGTGTTATAGGTGGAAATATGCGGATTCAAATGTATCTTGATTTTCATGACAGTCAGGTTGCAGGGCATTATTTTTATGAGACACAAGGTATTAATATTACTTTAAAGGGACAACAGGGGGCTAACTCAACTATTTACGAGTACGA
>JAFGID010000213.1 GCA_016929735.1 Ignavibacteriales bacterium
AAAATGATAAATAAAACACCAAATGAAAACATTATAACAGCAGCTAAAGCAATGGCATTAAATCCTGCTTTTCTTAATTGAGAATATTTTTTTTCACCAAAAAAATTTCCTACCCGAACTGTTGCTGCTTGAGATATACCGAGAATAATCATAAATGAAGCACCGGCTACACTTAAAGCAATTTGATGAGCTGCTAAAGCATTAGCCCCAATCCAGCCAATCATTATTGCAGAAAAAGAGAATGCACCTACTTCAAAAAAAGATGTAAAGCCACTTGGAATACCAATAGCAAAAATACGTTTAATTATTTTCCAATCTATCTTTTTTATTTTTAAAGATGGATTATACTCATGTAAATTTTTCGACTTTACAATAATAACGATTAGCATTATCGCCATAAAAGTTCTCGTAATGAAACTTGCATATCCTGCACCATCAAGCCCTAAGGCAGGAAAGCCCCAATTACCGTATATCAACAACCAATTTCCGAAAACATTTATCAATGTTGAAATAAGAATTACATACATTGCTGGTCTCATAATAGAAAGACCTTCTAAATATTGCCTGAATGTTTGGAAGACTATAAAAGGAATAATTGATAATGTCATTATTTGCATATAAGATTTTGCTAATGCAACAATCTCTTTGGGTTGATTTAAGTAACCAATTAAATTTGTTAACAGAAGAATTGCAATGACAAGAATAATCGAAAAAGATACATTTGCAATTATACCCTGACGTAAATAATTTCCACATTCAAAATTATCGCCTGCTCCTTTAGAAATTGCAACCAATGGTGATATTGCAGTACTCAATCCAATGCCAAAAATAATTATAAGAAATAACAAACTATTCACAAGAGATGATGCTGCCAAGGATTCAGCATTAACTTTACCAACCATAATGCTGTCCGTAATACCAAGAACAATGTGTCCAAATTGTCCAATCGCTACTGGATAAGCAAGCTGCAGTGTATCTTTAATATGTTTTTTATCTAAAAAATTCATTCAATTTATTGGCAGTAATAAACTGCAAAATAAATAATTAGTTGAAGGCATGATATTAAAAAGGGGTTGAAATAAATTACAACCCCTATCTTGAAATTATTTCAACAAATATATCATAGCATTGAGTTCGGCTATTAGTTCTTCTGAGCTGCCTCCGAAACCAACACTTTTAAATCTGATATTACCATTTTTATCAATAATAAATTTCGTCGGTATCCCAGATACTTTATAACTTGTAATTACCTTATTGTCTAAATCAAGCAAAACCTGAAAAGGATAATTATTTGTTTTTATAAATTCTGCTGCATTTTCCTTTTTATTTTCAACTCTCTCCCAAGTGTTAATAAATAAAAATTTTACATCTAAATCATCTTTGTATTTATCAACTGACAATTTCATTCCTGGGAAAGAACTTCGGCAAGGTCCGCACCAAGTGGCCCAGAAATCGAGAATAACTATTTTCCCTTTTAGTTCCGATAATGTAACTGGCTTACCATTCAAATCGTTTAGAGTAAAATCAGGGGCAGGTTCACCATCAAGCATCTCTTTTCTAAATTTATTAAGCATATTTTCAAACGCTTTTTCTTCTAAATCTGATAAATATTTTTCAAAGCCTTCTTCCGTTTGTTTGCTGCCAAGATAAGCAGTTTCAAGTAACTCTTTATTTTTTTGTGAACCTTTTCCCTTTAATATTACTTCACTAATTTTTTCAATAGCCAAATCATATTTTCCTGTCTGGACTAATAATTCACAATAAAGATCTTCAAATTCAGATTCTTCATAAATATTATACTCGAGCGTTTCCTCAGCAAGAGTTAGTGCTTCGCTCTTCTTATCTAGTTTATTTAAAACTAATGCTTTCGCAAATAAGTTCAATCCGAGATAATACTCTCGTTCTCTTCTCCAGCCTTTCTCTGTTTCATATTTTGGCTTTGTACCAATTGGATTGTCCAATTCTTTTCTTGCTCGCTCAACTCCAAGCGAACTGATTTCTAAAAGTATATTGGGATCTGTTGGGGTATTAATCAACATCTTTACGATTAAACTATAACGATATACATTAGGTTTATCAATATTCTCTTTCAAAAAAGATAATAATTCCTTAAATACTTCATCGCTTTTTTCAGGTTTGTTGATATATGCCATACAAATATTATCATAAATCGTCGAATTAAACTCACTTTCAGGAAATTCATTTTCGAATTTACTTGCAAATTCAATCAAAGAATCAATCTCAGTGATATTTCTCATTTCTTGAAATTTTTTGCTTTGAGCAAATTCTCCCTTTGGATATTCTTTTAAAAGTAATTTTTCATATTTATTGGATTTTTCCTGGTTGTATTTTGCGTACCAACTAGCAAGCAATGTTAAATCATCTTCGGTTAAATTCTCCTTGTTTTCCAATTCCTCTAATTCGTGAATAACTATATTGTCCAGTTTGTCCGGTACCAAATTAGATACCACCGAAAAGTATATTTGTAAATACTCACTTTTAATTTTGGGATTAACTTCAAAATCTTCTTCGAATAATTTAAGTGCAAGTTCTCTGTCTCTTTTCATTTCAAGATTATAACCCCAAGAAGCGTAAGCAGTAGCAAGCCCTGCTTTAGCACCTGGAACAATATTTCCATTTTCATCATTTAGTAGAATATAATATCCTTGTTCTTTATTATTCTCAAAAATTTTGCTATCTTTGCCATCATCAAATTTGAGCAGGACTCCACGAGTTGTTTCATCAGTTTCAATTTCTGCAATCCATCCATTCCCTTCTTTTTCCATTTCAATCGAATATGCATTCTCTATCTCGTAACTAAATAAATAAACAATTAAATCTATTCTTTCAGCATTTTCTAATTTTGTTCCGGCAGGATTAAATTTAACCAATATATCGTTACCAGGTTGACATTTGACGGGTTCATATGAGAAAATGCTATCATATACAATTTCGGTTTTGCAAGATATTAATAAAAATATTGAGATAAAAACGACTATTAAATCTTTAAATATTAATTTCATTTTAACTCTTAATTTTTATTGTTTAATTATGTCTAACAATTCGATATCAAATATTAATAATTCGTTAGGTCCAATAGCACCGCTGCCTGCTCCTTGTTTACCATAAGCAAGTTTTGCAGGAATAAATAGTTGCCACTTATCACCAACTTTCATAAGTTGAAGTGCTTCGGTCCAGCCCGGTATTACACCCATAACATCAAATTGCATAGGTTCTCCTCGCTTATAAGAATTATCAAAATCAGTCCCATCCATAAAATAACCTCGGTAGTGTGTAATGACCTTGTCTGTAAATTTTGGAGTTTCTCCGGTCCCTTGCTTTAAAACCTTATATTGCATACCACTTGGTAAGGTGATAACACCTTCTTGGGTTTTATTTTTTTCAAGAAATTCTTCACCTTCTCTAAGGTTTTTTTCAGCTAAATTTTTCAAACTGTCATTTCCATTAATAAATTGGTCAGCTTGTTGGTCTCTTACTTTTTGTTGAAGGTCCATTAGAGTTTTTATCATTTCTTCCTGAGACATTAGTGGTTCTTGTCCTAAATATGCATCTTTAATTCCTTTAAAGAAAGAATTAATCTTTACTTCGATGAACTGAGAACGCAGATTGCTACCAATATCGAAACCTATTCCGTAACTTACCTTGTCTTCAAAAGTTGTAAGACTATCTTTTGTAATTTTGTCATACTCATTTTTTGTTTCCTGACAAGCAGATATACCAAGAAAAACAAAAATGAAAATGAAATAATTAACTAATTTCATTTTTTCTCCGTTTAATGATTTGATAATTTTTTAAATTAAGAGTTCAAACTTAATCGGATTAGTATGAATAAACAAGAACTTGATATATAATATTTGCATACAATTAAATCAAGAACTATATTACCATATATTAATCTTAAATTTTCAACGATAGGGTCCATATGAAAAAAGGTAAATGTCCGAAGTGTGGTTCTTCAAATATATATGAAGGAACAAAAGTAAAAATGAAAGGTGGGTCGCATGGTTCAAATTCAATCCCAATTACTTCTTGGTCAGCTGCTCCACTTGATAATTATGTTTGTATTGATTGCGGTTATGTTGAGTCATACATTGCTAATAAGGAAAAATTAGAAAAAATAAAAGAAAAATGGCCAAAGTTCGGTTTAAATTTTAATCAAAATGAATTTAACAATTTCGGCAGGTAAATTATGAAAACTAAAATCTTAATGGTGTTTTTCATCTTTTTGTTACTTTCAATTTCTATAAACGCACAGGAAAAATTTGATGAAACACAAAAATATTTAATTATTCGCTGTGATGATTTTGGAATGTGTCATTCGGTTAATATGGCAATTAAAGAAATTATTGAAGCAGGTATTCCTATCTCTGTTTCCGTTATGTTTACTTGCCCTTGGTGGGAAGAAGCAATTGAAATCTTAAAGGAACATCCTGGAATATCTGTTGGTGTTCACCTAACGTTAAATTCGGAATGGAAAAATTATAGGTGGGGACCTGTGTTAGGAAAAGAAATTGTTCCTTCGCTTATTGATAATGTTGGAATGTTTTTTCCATCGCGTTCAAAATTATTTGCAAATGATCCTAAGTTGAAAGAATTTGAATTAGAAATTACAGCACAGGTAGAAAGAGCAATAAAAAGCGGAGTGAATATTGATTACATTGACCACCACATGGGCGCTGCCGTTGAGACTATCGAAATGAGAGAGATTGTTGAAAAATTAGCAAGAGAAAATGGGCTGGGTATCCCCAATTATTTCAATGAAAATTACTCAAGCATAACTTACAGTCCTGAGATTCCCAACAAATTAGATAGTCTAATTTCAAGATTGGAAAAAATCGA
>JAFGID010000016.1 GCA_016929735.1 Ignavibacteriales bacterium
ACATCCATAAGATGGAATAGAATTTTTAGTAAAATAGAATGAAAATCGTGGATATAAAAATATCCATACGAATAATTAAATATCCCCTAAATTATTAGAAATTGCATTGAAACAAAAACTCTTAAAAATACTAAAAGAAATTACAATTATTTTAGTGATTGTATTTTTCATCGTTAAACCATTTCTTATTGATTCGGTTAAGATTAAAGATGAAAATATGAATAACCAACTTTTAAAAGGAGATTTTGTTTTTGTAAATAAATTTATTTATGGTGCAAAATCAGCACAAAATATACCCTTTACAAATATTCCATTGCCATATTTTTCTATTCCAGCTTTTGATGAACCCGAACGAGGTGATCTGGTCGTATTCAAGTATCCGGGAGGCAGGGATATACTCAAATCAGAAAAAGAGGAATACCAGGTTTTACGCGTTATCGGTTGCCCAAATGATTGTATTGAAATTATTGATAGGTTAGTATTTGTAAATGGGAAGAAATTAGATATTCCAGTTGAAATTAAATATAGTAGTGCCGACTACTATGCAAAGAATATTATTGATAAAAATATTTTTCCGAAAGGGATGAAATGGAACATAGACAATTATGGTCCACTTGTCGTTCCAGCAGAAGGAAGTATATTTGAGATTAATGCAAATAATATTGAACAATGGAAAATAATAATTAACCGTGAATTTGATAAACAGGTGGTCTCTGTATTAAACAACGAGGTTTTTATTGACGGGAAAAAATCTTCAACATACAAAGTTAATAATGATTATTATTTCTTAATGGGCGACAACAGAGATGAGTGCAAAGATAGTCGGTATTTTGGATTTGTAAAGCGAGATGATATTATTGGAAAACCGTTTATGATTTTCTGGTCTTGGGATTCTGAAATTCCATTTTCAGATATTTTTGATTTAATAGGTTCAGTACGTATTTCTAGAATGATTAAATTCATAGAATAATAGTAAAGATTTTTTTATTTTTGCTAATGAATTTTGATAAATACTGAAAAAAAGAGGAAAAAATGTTTTCAAAAGAAAAAGAGCAAACTCAAAAAAAAGACAAAAGCAGAAAGCGTCCTAAAACACGTAAAGAGAAAATTATTACTTTTGTAAAAGATATTATCTTTGCGGTGATAGTTGTTTTTGTAATAATTAAAGCATTCATAGTAGAAACTTCAAGAGTACCCACCCCTTCAATGGAAAATACTATTTTAGTTGGGGATTTTCTCTTTGTAAATAAATTTATTTATGGTGCTTCTTCACTCAGGAACATTCCGTTTACAAATGTCCGTCTTCCGTATTTTACTTTACCGGGATTTCGAGATCCTGAAAGGGGTGATATTATTGTTTTTGAATACCCGGGTGATAGGGATGAATTAGAACCAAAAGATGTTCTTAATTATGTAAAGAGATGTATTGGCCTACCGGGGGACACAGTACAAGTAATTGACAAGCTTGTTTTTGTCAACGGAAAGAAAATACCAGTTCCACCTGAAATACAATATAGGGATCCAAATGTTCACCAAATAGGATTTAATCCTATGAATAGATTATTCCCAAAAAACGTAAATTGGAGCAGAGATAATTATGGTCCTCTTATTGTACCATATTTTGGTGAAGAAATAAATTTAACAAAAGATAATATTGAAATGTACCGCACACTAATAAATCGTGATTTTGAACGTGAGGTTGTGAAGGTAGTTGATACTCTTATTTACATTGATGGAAAAATTGTAAAAACTTACACAATGAAAGATGATTATTATTTTATGATGGGTGATAATCGTGATAATAGTGAAGATAGCAGATATTGGGGATTTGTTCCAAGAGAAAAAATACTTGGACAGCCATTTATGATTTTTTGGTCTTGGAATTCTGATATACCTTTCAGTGATTTCTTTCGCTTGATGGGTTCTATTCGTTTATCAAGGATTGCAAAATTAGTAGATTAATTTTTTAATTAATAAAAAATGTAAAATTTGGCTTGAGCCAGCAAGTTTTTTGTGTTAGAATTCCCAACATTAATGGTAGGATTAATAAAAATTATCAATCAAAGATAACCATACCCCTTAGAATGGGGATACAAGATAACCAAAGAACTTCAGGGCTTCAGTCAAAAAAACTTTCTCTATTAGTCCGATATATTGTAAAAAAAATAATCTGAGATACAAAATGAAAAAAACACTTACAACAATTTGTTTTTTCTTATTTTCTTTTTTCTTATTTGGACAGGTGCCAATTGAAAAATGCTCGTCGAAATTGTTGAATTCAATTTCTATGTCAAATGGAGAAAAAATATTAACCTGGATTTTCTTCAAGGATAAAGGAAAAGAATTGAGTAAATATAACTCAAATCCACAATTGATACTTTCACCTCGTTCGATACAAAGAAGGACAAAAGTTGAGAAGGAATTTCAACTAGATTTTTATGATTTACCCGTTAATGAGAGATATATAGAGGAACTTAAAAATATAGGTGTAATTATAAAGCACAAGAGCAGATGGTTTAATGGTGTAAGTGCTTGGGTTGAAGAAAGGCAAATTAACGAAATTAAAAAATTAGATTTTGTTGAGAATTTGGATATAGTTGCACTTTTAAAAAGCTCTAAGGAAATTGAAGAAGAGTATATCGAACCAATTAACAAAATCAATATAGGACAATCAACTCATTCGCTTGATTATGGTAATTCATTGACGCAACTTAATTTAATCAATGTTCCTGTACTGCATGATTCGGGAATAACCGGAAAAGGTGTTTTGATTTGTGTAAATGACGCAGGATTCAATACACTTAATCACGAGTGTTTTGATAGTCTAAACATCGTAGCACAATGGGACTTTGTCGATAATGATCATGACGTCAGTGGACATAGTCACGGAACAAATGTTCTTTCTACTATAGCTGCTTATAAACCGGGTCAATTAATCGGTGTTGCTTTCGATGCTGATTTCTTACTAGCTAGAACAGAAAAAGATCCTACAGAAACACCTGCTGAAGAAGATAATTGGATTGCTGCTGCAGAATGGGCAGATAGTATCGGAGCGGATGTATTAAATTCCTCGTTAGGTTATATTGAATTTGATCCACCTTTTACTAGTTACACTTGGGAAAGTATGGATGGTAATACTTGCCGAATAACAATAGGAGCTGACATTGCTGTCTCAAAAGGAATTGTTGTTGTGAATAGTGCAGGTAATAATTATTATCATGAAACACACAATACATTAGGTGCTCCAGCAGATGGTGATTCGGTGATTGCTGTGGGCTCTGTTACTTCAGGTGGAGTAAGGTCATCGTTTTCAAGTGTGGGAAATACAGTTGATGGTAGAATAAAACCAGATGTTATGGCTATGGGTTCAAGTGTTTATGTCGCAGGTGTCTCATCAACTACATCATATACTTATTCAAGTGGTACATCTTTTAGTTCACCACTAACAGCTGGAGTTTGTGCATTACTATTATCTTATGCACCGAATACCGATCCAATTTTAATACGCGATGTGCTAAGAAATAACGCATCTCAAAATTCGTCACCTGATAGATTGATGGGGTGGGGTATTATCAACGCATATGCATCATTGAATGATTCTTCTTTGCCTGTCGAACTCACTTCATTCACTGCAACAAGGTTAAACTCTGCAGTAAAACTTCAATGGTCAACAGCATCGGAATATAATCTAAATAGATTTGAAATTGAAAGGGCAGTTTATATAAACAAGGTTAGTAATTATAAATGGGAAAAGATTGGATCTGTCAATGGATATGGAAATAGTAGTGTTGTACAAAACTATTCTTTTAATGATAATACAAATAGGTTTTCACTCAGTTATTATCGCTTGAAAATAATAGACAACGACGGAACATTTAAATTTTCTAATATGTTACGAGTAGGTGAATATCCGTCAGAATTTGTACTTAAACAAAATTATCCTAATCCCTTTAATCCTATTACCAATATAGAATATTCAGTGGCAACGACAGGTAATGTTAAAATAATTATCTATAACATACTCGGTGAAAAAATTGAAGAATTAACAAATAAAATTCATTCACCCGGTGAGTATAAAATAAATTTTGTCGCCACAAATCTTTCGTCAGGTGTCTATTTCTATACTATGGAAACAGAAAAATTCAGAGA
>JAFGID010000017.1 GCA_016929735.1 Ignavibacteriales bacterium
CCCCCCAACCATGTACAAAAAAGTATTCGGGATTGATTATTTTCTGTTAAAATTGTATAGTCACCATTTGCATAGTTCATATGTGAGAGAAATGTCTCATTTAAAGCAATCTTCCAAAGAACGCTATTATTATCGCTCAAATTAATAGCCATTACCCATTTTCCTTCTTTACGCCATTGGTGGTTTGCTGATATCAGCATAATGGGATACGAAGGCGTACCGCATATTGTCATATCTGAGCTTGGAAGAACTGGCAAATCTTTATTTTTCCCAGTATCATTGAGGATTGTCTTCATGTCAATTTCTTCTATTATACTTCCGTTTTCTTCATTAAAACGTACTAATTTATTGCCACCTGTATTATTCAATAATCTTACTTGGTCGCAATCTTCGTACCAGAAACCTCCACGTGGATTCTTTGTAAATGTAAACCATGTAATGTTTTGATATGAGATATTCCATTTTTCAGTACCATTAGTAGCATATACTGCATAAATATGTGGATCTCTATTTTGTGGATTTATTGTATCATTGTATCCGTCAAAATAAATAATGTCACCAATTAATGTTGGGCTTGCTTGACTTTTTTGACTTTTTCCAGAATAATTATAATACCATGCTACCCGTAATCGATCTTCCTCGTTTTCATCGTTTGGATAAACATCTACTGCGTATAGTCTACCTACATTACCTTTTTTTTCACATACGAGAAACACTCTGTTACCAACAACTAAAGCTGAATTGATTGTCGAATAATAATCAGGACCTTCGAGCATTTGTGGATTTGTAACTGAATTGAAAGCGAGTATTTCGTCGGTTGTATCATCGATTGCAACAATTGTACCATTAGGTATGTTAATAAATATGATATTTCCTTCCTGAAAGATATAATTCAGTGGCATTATACCATAAGAGATATTTGATATCCATTCAATTGAATGATTTTGATTATTATAATGAAAAGGACAAGACGTTGGATTTGATATTATTGATAAGAAATCTGACATTGGCATCTCAGGTACTCCATAATATGATCCATTTTCTCCATCTAGGCCAAGTTTTTTTTCAGCTATCTTAGTTCCAGTAGTAACATTATATGCTAAAAGTGGACCACCTTTTGTGGGTAAAATAATAGTTTTTTCCTCGACAATAGTTGGGCTAAAAGGAAGACCATGCGTGCTCCAAAATGAATCAACAGGGATTGTAGTTGTCCAATTAACTTCCACATTATTTTGGTCCGAAGCATTTACCAACATTAATGTTTGGTTATCACATGCAACAACTAAATTGTTGATGTCAACCATGGGATTGGATGATGTAGCACCTGGATTTAAAAGTTCATCATCAGACCAAATGCGGTTTCCAAAATAATCGTAGATAATTAGATTGTTATAGTCTTGGTTATTATCCCATGTATCATTAATAAAATAACAATAGTTATTAAATGGACAAGCTGCTATTTTACCATTTCCTGCAATTCCATTCCCCCATGTTCCGAATAATTCTCCACCAAGATCATGACGATACCATACTATGCTAACGTTAGTGGTCGGAACAGGTAACCAAATATTTTCTGACATCTGAGGATCGCAATGAACCATTCCTCCCCCCAAAGGAGGAAGATAAAAGTCACTTATTGCGATGGGGAAAAATGTAGCAACGCCTAACAAGATTGTCATCAATATATAAAAAATTCTTTTTCTTTTACTATAATATTTTTTCATAATTTCTTTCTCCCATTAATTATTATCTAGATGATTTTTTCAGTTATGTATTCTTTATTTCCTTTAATAATATTATTAAAAAAATAACTTTTAAGATTTTTTATCCAATAAATTTATTAAGGAGAGATATATTATAATAGTATCGACGTGGAAAAAATGAAAAAAAAATCAATAATCGGAGTAAGTTTAGTTCTAGTGATTCTTTTCATACTCAGTTCGTTGACAAATGTTATCGGATATCAGACAGTTCATTCATCGAATCAAAAAATTATATATGAAAAGATGAATCGGAGAGAATTATTGTTTCAAATTATCATTAAAATGGTAAACAATAAAGAGATTCAGAAGACTTTTTTTAATTTCCAAAAAAATAGTGATAGGTTATTTAAACCAGGCGCTGGATTTTCGGTATTTGAAACTCCTGTTTTTACGAAGAAACAACTAAGGCATATGTATATTGTTGGTTTGTTGTTTTTAAACACTATCAATAAATCCAAATTATCTATGATGGTTGAACAGTATCGTATACGTAATCAAGATTTACAAAAGGAAATAACCAATGAAATTGAAAAAAATGAAACACTTTCAGGAATGATAACGCAATTAGCTATCATAAAATGTGATTGTGAAAATCAGAAAATACCGAGTTGGAATTTTCCAATTTTGTGTGCATTTTTATTTCCTTTATTCATTATCGGTTTTGGACTTTACGCTAGATATAACTTAGATAATTTATTAATTATTATAATCGGAATTGGTTCGGTGTTGAACTGTTTTTGGTATGGCTGGACTGAACCCCTGTTAGTTCACAAATAGTTACACCAACTTATTAATTTTTACCTCCATTTGGCTACATCCCTAAATGAATTAGGAATTAAAGATCTGAGCAGACATTTTATCTCCATCTCGAATCTTTTCTGATAAAAAATTGATTC
>JAFGID010000018.1 GCA_016929735.1 Ignavibacteriales bacterium
AATTCATCTTTCTCTTCATTTTTCAACGAAAGCCAATATCTGCCATCGTCAATTTTTATTTTACCTATCAAATAATCTTTATTAAGAAATTCTTCATTTGCTATCAATGATGTTACCAAATTATATCTTCTGAATTGTAATTTTCTCTCACCAACTTTTCCTAAATCAGACATTGAAAATTCTTCGGAAGCATCAATTAAATTTTCGCATTCAAATGTTAATTCACCTTCCCTACCAACCACCGAAACAATAAAACTGTTTTCCTTTATTTCAATTTTGTTCAAACGAATATGAAATAATAAATTAACATTTGAGTTTGTTAATTCATCCTGTAAAACAAATTTAACCGCTTCAGGATTTAATATAACCTGCGTCTCCTTCTGAAATAAAATACCATTACTATATTTTTTAATTTTTTTAATTATATTCAACATAGTATAGGATTTAATTTCTACTGGTATGTTTTGTTCAAGATTTAAATTTTCTGTGATACTGCCACCCGGAAAACCGACTTGATTTAATAACAAAACTTTCTTTCCCAGCCTTGCTTTCTGAATTGAAAAGACCACACCTGCTAAAGATGCAAAATAAACTATATAATCAAATTTTTTAATTTCCATATTTTATGACCTATCAACTTTTTATTAAAAATTCGACAATTAAACAATTTATCAATATAACAATAAAATTTACTTTTTCGGTGCTGCAATTACAACAATTTTTTCCTTTTCAGTTACTTTATTTAATTCAATATCAACCAATGCCATCACTTGCGATTCATCAATTAGACCGGTTAGGTCGATTATCTTTGCACCAATCAATAAATAAATATCCGGAACTAAAGCCCCCGCATCTCCAAATGTTGTAAGTTTTTCAATTAATGATTTTATTGAATTTTTCACTTGCACCGCATAAACAGTATCTAACAGACAATTATTGATTTGTAATTTTATTGTTCCTTCCTTATCAATTACACGAAGTATATTAACCTCATCTTTCATTAAACCAAATAAATGCTTCTTAATATACTTATGAACAACGGCGTAAAGAAAATTTGTTTTGCCCTCTATAGCCAGATTTTCGGATTCTGTTTTTAATGACAATGCACAAAGAGCGAGTAATTTCTTTTCACTTAATTCTTTGATTTCCAAATCCTTTGCTCTCATCTCAATGGAACCCATAGCAACTGCAATTAATTTTTTATTTTTACTATCAATCTCAATTGATATTTCAACCGATTCGGGGACAGCCCCCATAGTTACAACTGAATCAAGTGCTTCTTGTCTTATTGCAATTATATCTTGCTCGGTTGGATTTAGAATATTTTTCTCAATTGAATCTCTAATCATTCCGAGAGCAGCGCCAATAGCCGAAACGACTTCACAATTTTCAGCAATTTTATGTTCAACATTCATATAGTCCGCAGTGAAAGGAACGATAGCCGAAGCACCACCCCCTCCTCCGACAAATTGAATTAAATCATAATCAAGTTTATATTCTCTTGCTAATTGTTTTATCACAGGTTTAATTTTTTCAGCCGAGATTTTTAATATTTCTTTTGCAATTTCATTAGTCGGTTTTCCAATTATTTTTGACAAAGATTCAAAGCAAGATTTAACTGCTTTTTCATTTCCTGCACCGTGTCCAACTGCTTTAACTAAATCAAGAAGATAAGATGCCTCTGTTGGAGTGATTGTAAATTTTTTATTTTTCACTTTTTTATTTAGAATTTCAACATAATCATTCGGGTCGTTTTCTCTTGGCTTAATTAAATTTATTTCAATATCAGAAAAATCCTTTTCATCGGAATAGGCAGTGTAACTTAAATTCGCAATATGAGCGCTTCGGGGACCGACATCAACAATTTTATTATCCTTTAATCGAGGAATAGACCCCCCTGCAATTCCAAGAGTCCGAACATCAAGCGTTCTCAAGTATAGCCGATGCCCCCCTATCTGAGCACTCTTAACCTGTGGTTTTCCATTTTTAATTACTGAGATATCAGTTGAAGTTCCCCCCACCTCAATAAAAATTCCGTCAGATACTTTAGCATACATCAAAGCGGCGGCAACACCGGCAGCGGGACCGGAAAGCATTGTCATAATCGGACGCTTACGCATCTCGTTTATGTCCATTATTCCGCCATCAGAACGCATTACCATCAGTGGCGCTTTAATTCCACTCTTACGAACAGACTCCTCTGTCATATTTGCCGTCTCAAGCATCTTCGGCATCATACTGGCATTTATCACCGCTGTTCTTGTTCTAACTTTCAATCCGTAAAGCCGTGAAATTTTACTCGCCGCCGTTGCAAGAAAGCCCATTTGTTTTGCAATTTCAACAACCATTTCTTCATTAGTCGGATTATCCACACCAAATGCTTCTGATGCCACAATGACTTCTGCACCTTCATTTTTCACTTCTTTAATCGCTCGTTTTATTTCTTCCTTTGTCAAAGGACGAGAAGTATCAATATAGCGGAACTTTGTAAATAGAAATTTACCAGGCGATAATTCGATATTACCAAGATTTGCTTCCTTCTTTGCTCTTCGCCCTTCAATTCCTTTCCCCATTCCAATAATTCCAACGACAGCAACATCCCCTTCAAGTAGTGAGTTAGTTGCTTGTGTTGTAGAATGAGCAATGAGTATAACTTCTTTCGGTTTGATTTTAGATTCTTTAATTAATATTTTCATTGAATCAACAACACCTTTCGCAACACCTTCTTTTGCTGTATGTGTTGTCGGAACGCAGGCTTTCCCGATTATGCTAAAATCAGAAATATCAACTGCAACAGCGTGGGTAAATGTCCCACCTACATCAATTCCAATTTTTATTTTTCTCATTTTTATTAACCTTTTTTATCGTCATTTTTCAATATTAGTAATTTTTAGAAACTTCTGAAAAATAATAAATTTATATATTATACGAAATTCCGATTTATGCCGAAAGGCATAGAATACCATCGGAATGAAGCATCTCTTTTTGAGATTCTTCCCCCGACAAGTCGGGATCAGAATGACAATGCCTTTATTATTCAGAATGACAAACTATTCTCCTGTCATACCCGCAACAGCGGATATCCACTTTTATTTTTATGGATTCCCATTCAAGTTGGGAATTACAAACCCTTTTCCTGTCATACCCGCAAAACCTGTCCTCGTGAAAACGGGGGGCGGGTATCCACTTTTCTTGAAATGGATTCCCACTTTGGTTCGACTAAGCTCACCACAAGTCGTGGGAATGACATTGCACCCTCTGACTACTCATTTTATTAAACTTATTTTTATTATATCCTTAAAATTATTTGCTGTCATCTCAACAAAATATACTCCGCTTGATAACATTAATTCATTAGCATTTATTTCAATTTCATAATTTCCCGTATTCTTTTCTTCGGTTAATAATACTTTTCTCTGTTGTCCTAAGGTATTGTATAAGGTAATCCTTACATCACTGACAACTGGCAACTGATAACTGATAACTGTAACTGGATTAAATGGGTTAGGATAATTTTGAAATAGTTTATAATCAATTAATTTACTCTCTTCCAAGATAATACCCGGTTGGACAAGTTTATCACCAAGAAATAAATATACATATCCACCTGCTGTTACAAATTCTTCATCACCATCGTTATTAACATCTTCCAATGATTTTGCTTGTTTACAATCTCCACTTCCAACCGCAAAACACCTTATGCCATATTTGTTAGTGCTACTTACTTTTGCCCCCCCCAATTTTACAGAAAAACAAGCACCTGCATTCAATATAAAATCTTTATACCCATCATCATTGTAATCACCTATTTGTATTGATTCGCTACCAGAACAATTTCCATACTCTCCATCGTGGGTAAATATAATTGATGGAATTGTATCTATGCCTCCTACCTTTCCATAATGGATTGTTGTTCTTATCGGGTCGGGGTCTATTAGCCCTCTACCTACTACAACATCATCTATCCCATCACCATTTATATCATCTACTGAAAATGTCTTTACAAACCAACCCGCTTCCTTTGTACTATAATTTACTTGTGATTCATACCTTTTTGATGGAGTATTTTCTATAAATGTAAAACTACTTCCACCATAATATATGTCCAACACTTCTAGACTGTCTTGGGAACCTGGTTTAGGAGTTCTATGAGAGTAACTAATTAATAAATCATCTATTCCATCACCATTTATATCGCCTATATCAAAAAATTTTCCATAATCTCTTTTATAACATACATATTGTATTGTTATTCCTTCTACTATATAGTCTGCGCTATCTATTGGATTATCTCTGCCTAAATATAAGTATAAACGACCTAACTCACTAAAATCTGTTCTATACTCGCTTATTACTATATCATCTTTTCCATCATTATTCAAATCTCCAGTCCTTACTCCCCAACTCTTAAAGCCATAGGCAAAATATGTACTCTGCGGGTATAATACTGGTATTGGTATTGCATAATCATAAGTTGTATCTATTGCAATAGTAGCTGTATCACTACCCCAATAAAATATTATATTGCCATCCCAATCTTTTCTTATTGTATCGTAATTAGTGTAATTCATCGCTATTAAGTCTTGGTAACCATCACCATTAAAGTCGCATATTGCTAACATCCTTCCCTTATACTTCATATCTACTGTTGTATGTTGTAAATATGGGCTCTCGCCATAGTATACCCAAGTGTCAAAAAAGTTACTTACTATTACATCTTTGTAGCCATCTTTATTCAAATCTAATGCTTCAACATTATACGCTCCGCTATCAATATGCACATTCCATACATCTGGCAATGGAAACCAATCGGCTGTAGTTTTTTCTATCTCCTGAGCAGCAGCAAGTGTAGTTAGTAGTATTGCTATTGTTATAAATATTATTTTCATAGTATTCCTATTTTTTTGTTATGCAAAGTTACAAAGAATACAGGAGTCAGTAGTCAGAATGTTTCATTTTGTCATGCTGAACCCAATTTATTGGGTGAAGCATCTCTTGAAAGAAATGGGATCCTTCACTTCTCTTCGTTCGTTCAGAATGACAAATTCTTTCCTTCTGTATTCTGACTTCTGTATTCTATCTCCTGACTCCTCATTTTAAAATCATCATTTTTCAAAAATAAAATTTTTAATTATATAAACAACAACGCTGAAATTATTAATCCAACTAATGCTAATGCCCAACTATAAGAAATAGTATTCCATAAAACCTTTTGGACATCAACTCGCATCTCGTTGGCTAACCAAACATTATGCGTATTTGTCGGATCACTAATTCCTTGAATTTGACCAACTGCAAGTAACAATCCCATTATTGCACCAGGATTCATCCCACTTGCAAGAAATACAGCTGCAATTCCATATCCCATTCCCCAAACATTTAGAGGTCCTCTGTATAATGCTAATGGTGCTGCGATTGTAAAAATCAAAACATAGAAAAATGGATTGCTTGGAATAATTGTGAGGATGACCGGTCTTAGTATATTTAAGACGGGCCAACCGTTTGGATATGCTTCTAATTCTATTCCCGGTCCCATCACAGCAACAAGCAACATACCAATACCGAACATAAGTGCAACAGCGGGCATTACTACTCCCCCACCTTCAAATACTGATTTAACAAATAAATTTAGTCTCCCCTTTTTATATGTTGCGATAAAAACATAAATCAAACCAACAATAAATGCTGCAATAAAATCCATACTAAAAATTAAAATTAGCAATAATGGAATTATAGGTGCAAAGTAAGTTATCCAATGGACTTCATTTTCAGTTTCATTTTTCTTTAATATAATACGAATTATAGCAGTTATAAACAAAGAAATTACGCCAACCAGCACTATCCACTTCAATCCGTTTCCCGTTTCCCTTATTACTTTATCAACAAACATTTGCATATTCTCTGAAATTACATAATTATAAAGAACAAGAATTGTAACGGCTGCGCCGAGGAAAATTACACTATTACGAATAATCTTTTTCAACTTAAGGTTTTGTCCATCGCGAAATAATTGCACTGTAATATAAACAAGAGAAGCAATAAAAGTAATTGAAAACATTATCAAGGCAAAAGGTCTGATTTGTTCAACCTTCAATCCTAAAACATCAATATAAACAGCCCAACTTCCAACATTTAAGGCACCCCCCATACTTATACCGATTAAAAATATTCCGACACTTGTCATCGGTCCAATTCCAACGGAAGCCATAATCGGAAGGACAATTGTTGCAACCATAATGACTGCACCCAATCCACCAATAGTTGTAAAGAGTAATGCTATCAAAATGAGCATAATCACCGCAATAGTCCAGGGACTATCACCCGAAAGTTCCGCACCTTTTTTTATGAAACTTTCTGCGATACCAGTTTTTTGCAAAAGGACACTTAACATACTGCCGAACATTGCGATGGTGTATGCACTATGCAATTTTAACGAACCCTGTCCGAGGACATATTTAATCGTATCTTCTAAACTTACCCCACCTATAATGGAAATTAAAAATGCCATAACAGGTAGAGCGATTAGAGCAGGAATTTTTCTTAAGAACATTAATATTGTCATCAGAAAAAAAATACCGAGCAATAAAATAACTTGAATGTTTTCCATAATTTATTTCAATTTAATAGTAAATTCTTAATTGTAAAAATACTTTTTACCTACTTAATATTTTTGTAAAAATTAAAACTTTATTTTTCGAAATATTCTTTTTATTACAAGTAGTTTTATTCTGAGACAAAATTGATTATAGTATTTCATTCAAAATAATTAGTACTTCTATTTCATCAATTGTAACAGGTTTTTCTTTGTCATCAATTTCGACTACTATAAAATACCCGTTTTTTATATTATTTCTTTTTAATGCATCAATAATTTTTACTTGTTCACTTGATAATAAACCTCCATCGTCGTCCCATATTTCTCTTGCTGTCAAGCATCCAAGCGAAGGTGTATTAGGATAATAAATTTCATCCCTATAATATTCGGAATCTATCGTTGTTCCATGTGCTAATATTTCATTTCGACCCGCTTTTCCTGCATAATATGCTTCGTAGAACGGATGATAGCCATACCAACTTGTAGGTAATAAAGTATTATATTTTTCTATTGACCATTCTTCGTCTGTAAATTCCTTATTATGAAAAAATTCGGAAACGCTCACTTCATACGGCAGAGTTAATAAAAGTGCTTCCGTAGGACCGATAAAAATATTTTCTGAATTATAAATTTCTTGAAAAGAAAATATCCCCTGTGGTGTGTTTCCATTAGTTATATATCCCGGTAAGTTACTTAATGATAAAGCAAGTTGAGGAATGAAAAATAAATTATCACCTTCACTTAACAAGAATGTACCATCTGGTTTTCTTATAATTGCGATACCTTCGTAATTTCTATTCATTCTTTGAAAGGAAAATATGACAGGCTTATTGTAAAAATTATGTTTTAATAAATCAACCATATCGGGACGGCATTTAATTTCTTTTTGTCGGGTAACTAAAAAGTCATTGAGCAACATATAAAGAATTGGATTCTCTTTATAGTTTGAAAAATTATTTATAATTAATTGAACAATTTTATTTTTTGTTTCTATATTATTGTCGGCTCTTGCAATATACAAAGATGCCATAGCAAATATTTTATCATTGTCGGTTGTTTTAATTACTTCCCAACATTGAGCAACAAATTCATCTTCAAAAATTGCATAAACAGACTCCAGAAATGCTCTTTGAAATGAAATAGAATAACTATCAATATTTTCAAATATTTTTTTAAAACAATTTTTGACATCATCATTTTTATAACGAATAAAATTAATAGCCCAAAATATTTCTTCCCATTCTTTCACAGTCTCTGAATTTAATTCTTTTTTGATTGTTGAATTGATCTTTTCTATTAAATCATTTTTAAATTTAATCCTATTTTCGTTAATTGTATTTTCAGAAAAAACTTTACCACTTCCACTACAATTAATTAAATATATAATTAATACCATTATCAATAATATTATAATCAAATTGATTTCACTTCTTACCGTGCAATTTTGATCTTTAACGTCTGACCTTTGACCTTTGACTTTTAACTTACTCATACTAAAAATTTCTCCCTCCTTGAATCACATGCCAAACAACTCCCCATTGGACAAAGTAATTCTTCTGAATTATCTTTGAAATATTTGATTCCTTCTTCATAAATTTGTTTAGCGTTAAAGTAATAATAATTCATATTTTTTTCAGAATTATTTTTTATAATATTTTTTTCAATTAAATACTTTTCAAAATTCACAAAAGATTTTGCACAGCCAGGGACTTCAATTAAGTTTTGTTCTCCATAAACAGATACACCAATTTTCAACACACCCAAATAATCCCAAGGTGAATAATTGCTCCACGGAACAGGTGCTTTTAATTCAACATAATGACCAAGAGTAAATGAAGTAAAATCTACACCAAGCATTAGGATATAAGAATTTTCTCGCTCAACCAACCATTCCATTATGCTCCCCTTGCCAAGCGGACTTGTCGGAGAATTAATTTCATCAAAATATTTCGTTACATTTCCCCACAAAGCAAAGGAATGTGTTGGTGATGAAGTCCTTTTTACATCGGAATATTTTCTAAATGCTTCTGTTATTGCTCCTGTTTTTGATTTTGAATTTAATCGATTAAAAATTTCATTTGAGCCATCTAATCTTTTAAAGCAATAGGTAAATGTAGGCATAATTAAAGAACCTTTTTCAGTAAGCACATCCTGAATTGAACCAATAATTCTATCCATTGAAATATTCGGGAATGCAGAACGAATTTTTAAATAACTTGAATGCACTAAAACATTTGCATTTCCTTTTAATCCGATTTCAATTAAAAATTCTTTAAATGTCATCATTTTTTTTCAAGCATTGTTCGCAAAGGTGTATCTGAGAAGTCAAATAATATTTCTAAATAAATTGTTTCATAAATTCATCAAATAATGCAGCCCATTGTCTATATGCTAACTTTCTGAGATGTAATCCATCAAGAGAGTATTCTTCCTTTAATTCACCACTATCGGTAAGGAAGTGCGGATGCAAATTTAAATACATTAAATCGTTTTGTTGTGCTAATTCATAAATTTTTTCATTTAGTCTGTCTATTCGCTTATTCGGACGAGGTTCGTTTTTCAATGTTGGAAAAATAGATGTTAAAATAATTTCAGACTTCGATTGCTTTTCTTGTAAATTATAAATAATTTTTTGAATGTTTATAATAATCTCTTCATCGGTTTTCCCTTGTGCAATATCATTTGTTCCAATAGATAAAAAGATGAAATCAAATAAATTTTGCGAGATAAAATTAGCATCCAAAAAATTGATTATATCATTGGTATTATATCCGGACACACCTTTGTTAGTAATATCATATTTTGAAAGCAATCTTTTAGTATTAAAACCCTCTGTAATTGAATCACCAAGAAATAATATTTTCATATATTGCAATGTAATTTTATTTTTGAATGTGAAATTATAAAAAATATTTCAATTTTTTAAAGAAAAATTAGATTTTAATGATTGGTTTTTACTTATCTGAAGCATTAAGAGCCTTTAAGAAAGCAAAGTTATCTACTTTTATAACGATTATTACAACGATGATTGCTATCATTTTTACGCTTTCTTCTTTGCTTTTATTAGTACTATCTGAAAATCTTGACAAAGAGATAAAAGATAAAATTGAAATAAATGCATTTCTTGAAAACGACTTGTCTTCTAAGAAAGTATCAGAAATAAAAGATGAAATACTAAAAAATGATTTTATTAAAACCGTAACATTTATTTCTAAAGAAGAAGCAGAAAAAAAATTTATTGAAGATACAGGTGAAGATTTTAAAAAAATTCTTGATTTTAACCCTCTTCCAGCTTCTTATAAAATAAAACTTGATGCTGATAAAATTGTCGATAAAAAAATAGATGTTTTGTTAGAACCGATTAGCAAAATAGAAGGAATAGAAGAAATAGTTTATGATTATGATTTTGCCTTGGAACTTCTAAATCTCATTAAATCTGCTAAAAATATAATTTATATTATATCGATAATCTTGGTGATACTGTCTATTTATTTGGTTTACTCGACTAATAGACTGGTAATGCATTCAAAGATTGAGCAATATGAAACGATGAAATTTGTCGGAGCAAAATTATCAACTCTTAAAATACCTATCTTCATTCAGGGAGTGATTATTGGTTTACTTGCTTCGTTGTTTTGTATTGGTTTATTCTTAGGGATAATTTATCTTTTAAGTACCTTTAAAATTTATTTTGTGTATGATACAAATTTTTATTTAATCACAGGAGTAATATTTATTATCGGAATTATCTTTGGAATTATTGGTAGTTTCCTTTCTTCATTAAAAATTTCATTAAAAATTGAAAGGTTTTGATTTCCATACTTAATAAAATAATTTTTGGAGAATAAATTTGACTTTACATGAAATTATTCATGTGATATTTTTTCACTTAAAAAAAATTATCATTTTTACTTTTATCTCTACTTTAATAATTTTTTGCATTTTATTCTTTATTTATCCGATCACATATTCATCACAAGTTTCACTATTACCCCCTGAAGAAAGCACATATGGTGGCTTGGATGGAATACTAAATAATCAAGATTTAGTTAATATTCTTGATTTTGGACAAACAGTTGACAACTCACAATTATTTGCAGAAATTTTAAAAAGCAGAACAGCCAGTCAACAGGTTGTTGAGAAATTAAATTTAATAAATTTTTTTAAAGTAGATAATTTACAAGAAGCCACAGAAAAATTACAAGACATTATAAATGTCAAAGTAACCAAAGAGCGCCTTATAGTATTGGAGGTATATTTATCAACGTCACTATTTTCAAGATTTTCTGATGAAAAGGATTCGGTAAGAATTTTATCTGCTAAAGTTGCGAATTCATTTGTTGAAGTACTTGACAAGATAAACCGTGAGAAAATGAATCTAAAAGCAAAAAGAACACGTGAATTTATTGAGCAACAGTTAGCTGAGACCAAATTAAAATCGGATGATGCAGAGACTCAACTAAAAATTTTCAAAGAAAAGAATAAAGCAATTTCGCTTCCTGAGCAGGTAAGAGCAACAATTGATAATGCGGCAAAAATTAAAAGTGAAATAATTTTTACTGAAATCGAATTAAAAACCCTTCAAACAAATTTTGACACCGAGACACAACAGGTCAAAACACTTAGAACAAAACTTGATGCACTCAATAAAAAATATTATGATATGGAAAGAGGGCTTGATAAGGACTATTTCCCTGGATTTACTAATCTTCCAGAACTAACAATGCAATTAGCAATCTTGAACAGAGAATTTCATATACAGAACGAACTCTATCTTTTGCTAAAAAAACAATATTACCAAGAAATGATAAAAGAAAATAAAGATTTTCCTACGATTGAAGTTTTAGATGAAGCAATTCCACCTTTAAAAGCAAATAGCCCACGACTTGTTTTTCATACAATAATTGGTGCAATTTTTTCATTCTTGATAATTTCAACCATAATTTTAATTTCAGAAAGTTACAGAAAAAAAATAAAGGATATAATATGAAAAAAATAGCAGTAGTAACAGGTGGTGCTGGATTTTTAGGCTCTCACCTATGTGATAAGTTAATAAAAGAGGATATAAAAGTAATTTGTATTGACAATTTACTAACAGGTAACATAATAAATATTGAACATTTATTTGGAAATGAGAATTTTCAATTTATAAAACATGATGTAACAAATTTTATTCATGTACCCGGCAAAGTTGATTACGTACTTCATTTTGCTTCTCCTGCTAGTCCTATTGATTACCTTCTCTTACCAATTCAAACTCTTAAAGTCGGTTCACTAGGAACTCACAAAGTACTTGGTTTGGCTAAGGAAAAAAATGCAACTTTTCTTCTAGCTTCAACATCTGAAATTTATGGAGATCCAGAAATTCACCCGCAAAATGAAAACTACTGGGGAAATGTAAATCCAATCGGACCTCGAGGAGTTTATGATGAAGCGAAAAGATTTGCTGAAGCACTAACAATGGCTTATCACAGATATCATAAAGTAGATACACGTCTCGTCAGAATTTTTAATACGTATGGTCCGAGAATGCGATTGAACGATGGTAGAGCACTTCCAACATTTATTAATCAAGCACTTCATAATGAAGAGATTACTGTATTTGGAGATGGACAACAAACAAGAAGCTTCTGTTTTGTTGATGATGAGATTGATGGAATTTTTAAATTACTCGTTTCAGATATCACTGACCCGGTAAATATTGGTAATCCTGATGAAATTACTATTTTGGAATTTGCTAAAGAAGTAATTGAATTAACAGGTTCAAAAAGTAAGATAATCTACAAAAAGCTCCCGATAGATGACCCGAAAGTAAGGCAACCAGACATTACAAAAGCAAAGACAGTATTGAATTGGACACCTAAACTTAATCGACGAGAAGGACTAAAGAGAACAATTGAATACTTTAAAAATTTAATTGCTAATCATAAATGATTAAAAAAATTACTTCTACAATTACAGGAACTTCAATATTTATTTCTATTCTTCTTATTAGTAGTAGAGGCATTGGTATAGTAAGAGAAATTATTTATGCAAAGCAATTCGGTTTAACACAGCAATTTGATATTTTTCTCGTAGCAACAGTAATCCCTGGAATAATAAATAATATTTTCTTCTATTTTGCTCAAAATTATTTTATCCCAATTTATCATAAGATCCCCTCTGACAATAACAAAATTCAGAACATATTTTTACGTAAAAGTTTCTGGATTTTTATATCCTTTGGAATAATTCTTCTAATAATTTTATTTTTACTAAGGGATATTATTCTTGAAAATTATTTGTGGAATGCAGGATCAGATATAAAAAATACTTCGACAGAAATATTTTTGATTTTTTCTATAACGATTCCAATCTGTGCTGCATATTCAATTCTTTCAGCATACCTTCAAGCTAAACTAGACTTTGCTAACCCGGCTATTGCACAATTATTACTTAATATATTGATTATACTTTCTGTACTTTTCTTAAGTAATGTTTATGGTATCTATGCAATTCCTATCGGATATATCGCAGGTTATTCTATACAACTTATATACATTTATTTACATTCGAAATTGAAATTTAACATTAAATTGTTTCGATTTGATTTTTTGAAAAAACTTAACCTTCCGATTAAGGAAGCATTTATCTTTATCCTGCTTATCGAAATAATATCTTCTCTACATTTATTAGTAGATAGATACTTTGTTAATTATATTGATACCGGAGGCATATCCGCACTAAACTATTCAACAAATCTTTTTCAAACCCCGATAAGTATTTTTTCTTATGCTATTTCTATTAGTATTTTTCCATTTATATCACAGCAATTCAACAAACTGCAATTTGATGAACTGGGAAATATGTTTAAGAAAGCGCTAAAAGCAATTATAATTATTTTTGTTGGATTAACTTTTATTTATTTATTTTGGGGCGACACAATAATCAAAATCCTCTTTTTGAGAGGTGCTTTTACATATAAAGATACAATTGCGACTTATAATATTTTAAAAATGCATTCAATCGGAATTGTTTTTTTTGCAGCTTATGGAATTATAAATCGAGTAATTTATAGCATTGATTTAAGAAAACAATTATTCATAATAACAAGCTTAGTTTTAATAATTAAGATTATCTTAAACTTTCTTTTTGTTGCGGAGTTGAAACAAGATGGGCTTGCATTATCAACCTCGATTTCAATGATTGTTTTATTTATCACATCATTTTATTTTGTTATAAAAAAAATAAAATTAAAAAACATCTCCGAATTAATCGGATATACTTTTATCATAATATTAAATTCTCTCTTAACTATCATACTAATATATCTATTTATGATCCTTATTAAATTAAATTCCGAATATGATATCTATGGTCTTATACTATTCCCAATAATATTTATTTTGAACAGTAGATTTATTAAAATTGAAGAGATTAGTATTATATCGAAAGCTTTACTGAAAATTATAAAAAAATAATGAGAAAAATATTTTATAACTACATATTAAAATTTATTTTTTATTTATTTCTAAAACCCATTGTATTATCTAATAGATTTTTTCATTACAAAACAAAAAATCTCGTAATTATTAATTTGAATAAAATTGGTGATACAATCCTTTCTTTCCCAGCAATAAATGTTATTCTTAAACAATATTCTGACTATTGTATAAAAATAATCACATATCATAACAATATTGCGCTATTTGAAAAATACTTTTCACCCTCCCAAGAAATTATTCCTATAGAAAGAAAAGATTTCTATTGGAAAAACAGGATAGCAAAAAGAAAGATTAGAAGATTACTAATGAGATTAAAACCAAACTTAATAATTGATTTTACTGGTTCATTTGAAACTGCGACAATGTTTTTCAATCTTCGTGCTAAAGAGGTGATGGGATTCAATTATGTATATTTCAAAGTTCTATATACAAAATTTATCCCGCGTGAAGATACGTCTCATTTGATGGATAAATATTTTAAAGTTATTGACGAGAAATTAATTGATAACATCGACATCAAATCCTTTCCGATAAAAATAAATTCTGAACTGCCAATCATCATTCACCCTTTTGCCGGGTGGGAAGCAAAGGAATGGGAATTTAAAAAATTTATTAAACTTTATGAATTACTTTCCGTATCCTACAATTGTAAATTTATTATTGAAAATACAAAAAGATATTTCAAGCATATGGATATATTTATAAGTAAAAACATAACTTTTGATATTACTAATAATCAATTCGATTTAATTAATTCAATTGATAACTCATCAGTTTTTATTGGAAACGATAGTGGTCTTGCTCACATTGCATCTATGCTCGGCAAACCGACATTTGTTGTTTATGGTCCAACAAATCCGTATTTTCATAAACCTTATTCAGATAAATCAGATTTTGTTATAAAAATCTTACCTTGTTCGCCAAAAGAAAATAAAAAATATTGCCATACTTTTGGTGGACGAAAAGGTTGTAAATCCTTTGAGTGCATGTTGCAACTTAGCGTTGAAGAAGTAATAGAAAAAGTTCTAAAATTTCTGAAAAAAAACAATATAAAACAAATTTCTTTATGAATTATCACAATTTAAATACAAATAAAATATTACTTCTTTCAGATTGTAATTCATCACATACTATCAAATGGGTTACTGAGTTATCTAAATATTTCAAGAAAATTACTCTATTCAGTTTTTTCAGACCCAATCACAACAATTTTACTAATATTAGAAATTTAGAATTAATTGTTTGTAATACCAAGATTTCGGGAAATAAATTACTAAGAAATTCTTTATCTAAAATAAAATACCTAAAGCATCTTCGAAAATTAAAAAAAGTAATAAAAAATTTTCAACCGGATATTCTTCACGCACATTTTGCCAGCAGTTATGGGCTACTTGCTGCATTAACAAATTTTCATCCTTTAATAATTTCAGTGTGGGGTTATGACATCTATGAATTTCCTACCAAATCATTTGTTAATAATTTTATCATTAAACATAATTTACAAAAAGCTGACATTATTCTATCTACCAGTAATGTGATGAAAATAGAAATACAAAAATACACTAACAAAGATATATTAGTCACTCCATTTGGAATAGATATAGAAAATTTTAAGAAAAAAGAAGTGAAATCTATTTTTAAAAAAAATGAAATTGTGATTGGAACCGTCAAATTATTAAAGCCAAAATATGGCATTGATTTTCTTTTAAGAGTTTTTAAGATTTTAAAAGATAAATACAGTACTCTACCTCTTAAACTTTTAATAGTAGGCTTTGGTGAACAAGAAAAAGAACTAAAAGATTTAGCGAAAAAACTAAATATTTCAAATGATACAATTTTCACAGGTTACATTGAGAATCATATAGTTGTCGATTATTATAATATGCTCAACATTTTTGTTGCATTATCAATCTCGGATAGTGAAAGTTTTGGAGTTTCTATATTAGAAGCTTCTGCTTGTGAATTGCCCGTTGTGGTATCAGATGTTGGAGGATTACCTGAGGTGGTTAAAGATAATATAACCGGATTTGTAGTTCCTCGTAAAAATGAAGAAGCCGCTGTATCTGCACTTGAAAGATTAATTATAGATGAAAATTTAAGAGATAAAATGGGCTCAGCTGGTAGAAAACTTGTGTTTGATAATTATGATTGGCAGATTTGTGTTCAAATAATGTTAAATATTTATTGTAATAAAATAAAAAAGGGGTAAATCAAATTTACCCCTTTGTAATGTTTTGTTGGAATTAATACATTCCGTCCATTCCACCCATTCCTCCTGGAGGCATTGGTGGCATTTTTTCTTTTTCTTTCTTTTCATAAACAACTGCTTCGGTAGTTAGCAACAATGAAGAAACTGAAGCAGCATTTTCAATTGCTATACGAGCAACTTTAGTAGGATCTATTACACCTGATTTCATTAAGTTTTCATATACCTCGGTATCTGCGTTAAAACCATAATCATCTTTGCCTTGCAATACCTTATCTAAAATTACTGCACCTTCTAATCCAGCATTATTAACAATTTGCTTCAAAGGTTCTTCTAATGATTTCATAATGATCTTAATACCTGTATTTTGATCCAGATTTTCACCTTTCATACCTTCAAGAGCTTTAATAGCTCTCACCATTGTAACACCACCACCAGGGACAATACCTTCTTCTACTGCTGCTCGAGTAGCATGTAAAGCATCCTCAACTCGTGCTTTCTTTTCTTTCATTTCAATTTCTGTTGCTGCACCAATCTTTAAAACTGCAACACCACCAGAAAGTTTAGCTAATCTTTCCTGTAATTTTTCTTTATCGTAATCAGAAGTTGTCTTTTCAATTTGAGCTTTTATTTCATTAATTCGTTTTTTAATTTCTGTTGTTTTTCCAGCACCTTCAACTATTGTTGTGTTATCTTTATCAATTATAACTTTCTTTGCTTTACCTAAATACTCGATTGTTGCATTTTCTAATTTATAACCTCTTTCTTCAGATATAACTTCACCACTTGTTAATACAGCAATATCTTCTAACATAGCTTTTCTTCTGTCACCAAAACCAGGAGCTTTAACACCACACACTCTTAATGTGCCGCGTAATTTATTTACTACTAGAGTAGCAAGAGCTTCACCTTCTAAATCTTCTGCAATAATTAAGAGTTGAGATCCAGATTGAGCAATCTTTTCAAGAATTGGTAATAG
>JAFGID010000214.1 GCA_016929735.1 Ignavibacteriales bacterium
ATATTCTCAATTAAGAAAAGCAGGATTTAATGCCATTGCTTTAGCTGCTGTTATAATGTTTTCATTTGGTGTTTTATTTATCATTTTTAGATTTACAATACCATTAATATTTATCAATGAAGCCGAGGTTGTTTCAATAGCTGCGTCATTGCTAATTGTTGCAGCTCTATTTCAAATATTTGATGGTGTGCAGGCAACAGGTTTAGGAGCATTGAAGGGAATTACTGATGTGAAAGTCCCAATGTATATTACATTTTTTGCCTATTGGATTGTTGCCTTGCCATCAGCATATTATCTTGGATTTATTTGTAAACTTGGTGTAGTCGGAATATGGATTGGACTTTCTATCGGATTAACATTAGCAGCAATACTTTTTACATTAAGGTTTTATAATAAGGCAAAAAAATATTTACTCTTCAAGTCCTAACTTATTAATTAATTTCTGATGACTTTCTTTAGATAGATCAACATTATAATTCTGATAGCATTTTGCGGTAATTTTTAATGTATCAAAATATTTTTTGCACATTTCACACTCGTGAACGTGATTTTTAATTTTTTCACAACATTCTTTATCAAAGTCAATTTCAATGTTATCACATAAAAAGTCAATAACTTTTTTGCATTTAATTTCTTTAAGCTTCATATTGTAACACCTTGTTTAATTCTTCTCTTAAGAATATTCTTGCTCTATGTAATCGGGATTTTACGGCAGGTACGGATAAATTAGCAATTTCACCGGTTTCCGCAGTTGATAATCCTTCTACATCACGGAGCAAGAAAACAATTCTGTAATCAGTAGGCAACTTACTTATGGCTTTATCTAATTGCTCTTTTAATTCATTATCTTCAAAAACCTTTTCCGGGTCAACATTCCACGATGAAATGTTTTTTTCTTCAAAGATATCAATTTCATCATCGAGAGAATTCCATTCGTGCTTTTTACCTGTCCGGGCAGCCATTAAACAATGATTAGTAATAACAGTATAGAGCCACGTTGATAATTTTGATTTACCTTCAAATTGCCCAATTGATTTAACCATGCTTAAGAACGTTTCCTGCATCGTGTGCTCTGCTCTTTCTTTGTCACGGCAAATTTTGAATGCGAAATTATAAACCGTTTTTTCATATTTTTTTACAAGTTCCGAAAGAGCTTTTCTGTCACCCGATTGAGATAACTTTATTAATTCTTCTTCTGTCATAATTTGATGTAATTTAATTTAACAAGTTTCACAAACAAATTTAATAATTATTCGTTAATTATGAAAATTTTCTTAGTCCTAATTCAATATATATGAAATATTCAAATAAATGAATGTTAATGGTGCCACAAAAAATAGCGAATCAAATCTGTCCATCAATCCACCATGTCCGGGAATTATATTTGATGAATCTTTTACAGCAACATCTCTCTTTATAAGACTTTCAACAAAATCACCAATCTGCCCGAAGGCTCCTACTATTATTCCAATGATTATTACGTCAACCCAACTTAAAAAATCAAGAACAATTAATTTAGATATTAGCAAGCTTGATAATCCCAAAATAAATCCTGCAATAGTTCCTTCCCAACTTTTCTTTGGACTGACCCGTGAAAAAATTTTATGCTTACCAATTAACATCCCCAAAAACATTGCGGCTGAATCACAAAGCCAAATACCAAATAAAATTGATAGGATTAAATAACCTCCTTGATTATAGTCGGCATATATTTCACGGATGCTTATTAATGTAGAAGGAAATAAACCGAGATAAACAATTCCAAAAATTGTTGTGGCAATATTCTGAAGAGCGGAGCCCTTGTTTCTCCATAATTCAAAAAACATTAGAAGAACCGGTATTGCTAATAAAAGCACAATAGGATTGATATAATTAAAATAGAAATCAAAAATAATTGCAATTATTGATATTTCTCCAATAAAGAAATTAACAAAAATATCTTTCCTGCTGCTGAGTCGGGAAAATTCGAAAAATGAAACGCACGCAATCAAAATTATAAAAGATAAAAAATAAAATTTTCCAAAATAACCGGCAGCAACTATTACAGGAATTGCTATAACAGATACAAAAATTCTTATTAACGTGTTATTTGTATTCTTCATCTTCCTTTAAATCATTGTCCTCAGATTCAATATCTGTAATAATCAAAATAGCATCTTCTAGGTCAACTTTTTTAACAAGTAATTTTACAACGGAAAGATCGCCTACTCCTGGAAAGCTGCTATCCTTCTTAGAAAGGATAGTTGATTCGACACCACCACTTTCCAAATTTGCTTTATACATTTCCGCATTGTAAACTTCATAAAAGGTACGAACTACAATCCAATCTTCTGGATGAATTAGTTTACCTTTGAATTCCTCAGATGAAATTAATTTCTTTCCACAGTCAGGACATTCGATAATCCCATCTATGTACTCGTATTCACATTTTGGACAAATCATTTTTTACTCCTGTATAATTTATGAAAACTGTTTATCATTTAATCTCAGATTTTTTGTAATATCTATTCACAAAATAAATAAAACCACTAAATATTACCAATAAAATGAAAAAGAAAATTAGGTGTTGCATCGGAGAACCATCAATTTCAATATCGCTGTTAATTAATTCATCTGAACCGAGAAGATTAAAGGCAATGGTGCTTAAAAAATTTGTAAGAAAATGTAGAACAATAACGACAAATATTGAATTACTTTTATAAACTGCATAACCGAAATATAATCCAAGTGCGGTTAAAGGAATTGTTGCATAAGGATTAAAATGGTAAAGCCCGAAAATCAAAGCTGTTATAAAAATACCCCATTTTGCTTTCAATTTAATTTCAAAACTTTTTTGAATGTAACCGCGAAAAAATATTTCTTCACAAATTGCTGGAGTAACACATACTACAATTACAACAAATACAAATTCAAAAGAATTATTTACTGCTAAAATTTTAGCAAACGAACTTTCAATTATCTTATCTAGCTCATCAAGCAGATTTTTCATACTCTGAAAAAATTCACTTGAACTTGCGAGTTTTGTAATTAAAGCATTCTGTAAAAATAAAAACATCTCTAATAAAGGAAAGAGCAGTATCAATCCAAATGCAAAAATCGGAATGTCCCACCTTTTTGGTTTATTGAAACGGATAATTGGTGTAACATTATTATAAACCATCCTTGTTAAAACTAAAGCAGGTAAAAGAATAAATAAAAATTGACCTGCAATCGTAAACAATCTTAATGCTGTTAGGTTTGCTTTTGAAGTTTCGGTTCCGAAAATTGCGAGAGAAATAAATCCACCAACAAATTGGAAGAGAAAAAATACAACTACTAACCCTAAAACAGCAGCTGCAACAGGAGAGACCACTGAATAGATTTCGCCATTGTTATTAGGACTATTCTCAGGGAAAAACTTTTTATCCATATACTTCTTAGCTAAGTCTAATTTTCCTTTATTTCATATTATAATATTTTGCTAAAAACAAACTTTTTTGTTGCAATTACTTTAAGAGACTGAGTGAAAATTCGTATTATTCATTAACCCACAATTTAAATCGTGGATTTTATTTCGAAAAAACCTTAAAAATAACGGTTTAACTGTTTGTAATTTAATTTATACACAACCTCTAAAGTTCGTGGCAATTTTGAAAAAACTTTGCTAAAAGATTAATATTATGTTACATAGTTTCATAATGATAATTTTACAAAACAAATTTAATCAATTATTAAAAATATTTTAAAACTTTTATTTATAATTTAATTATTTTTACACTGAATAATAAATTTTCATTTAAATTATTTGCTTTTATGAAATTGGAAAACTCAAAATTTGGCTATATTGAGGGAATTGCATCAATCATCGTCAATTTAATTCTCTTTGGGCTAAAAATGTGGGTCGGTATTTTAGTCGGTTCTGTTGCATTAATTGCAGATGCATGGCACACACTATCGGATTCGCTTACTTCTGGAGTTGTCATTGTTGGTGTCTGGATTTCGAAAAAGCCCGCAGATAAAAAACATCCATTTGGGCATGGGCGTGCCGAGTTAATTAGTGCAATAATAATTAGTATTTTACTTGCTCTTGTCGGAATAAATTTTATTTTTGACTCAATAAATCAACTGGTTGATAAAGTTAATGTAAATTACTCAACATTAGCAATAGTTATTACTACTATTTCAATCATTGCAAAAGAAGGGTTAGCAAGGTTTTCTATTTGGGCGGGAAAGAAAACCGGACTTAAATCTTTGATTGCCGATGGATGGCATCATCGGAGCGATGCACTTACATCTGTAATAATTTTGATTGGTATTTTTTTAAGTCCATATTTCTGGTGGATTGATGGTGTGCTTGGGCTAATAGTATCTTTGTTCATTTTCAAAGTGGCTTATGATGTGTTTAAAGATACTTCAACTTTACTTATTGGTGAAAAACCGGACAGCGAACTGATTGAAAAAATTAAAGAAACGATTAAGGAAATAACCGGCGATACTCTCGATTTTCATCACGAGCATTATCATCGTTATGGGGAGCATATTGAAATTTCTTTTCATCTCTGCTTGCCCGGCGAGTTAACATTGGATGAGTCTCATAACATTGTTGATAAAATTGAAAAGGAAATAAAATTTAAATATAATGTTGATGCTACAATACATGCTGAACCAAAAGAAATTAAATAGGAAAAATTTATGCAAAAGAAAATTAATATCATCGGTGCTGGCATAGCCGGTTTATCTGCGGGATGTTATTTGCAAATGGCTGGTTATAAAACAGAAATTTTTGAATTACATTCACAACCTGGAGGTTTATGTACATCTTGGAAAAGGGGAGACTATACAATTGACGGTTGTATACATTGGCTCGTCGGCTCAAGTCCGAATAATGAATTTTATAATATGTGGAATGAAATTGTTGATATGAAGAGCTTAAAATTTGTTGATTTCGAAATTTATGGACGGATGGAAGATAAAGATGGTAATTTTATTAATGTTTATACTGACGTTGAAAAACTTGAAAAGGAACTCTTAACTAAAGCTCCTGAGGATAAAGAATTAAT
>JAFGID010000215.1 GCA_016929735.1 Ignavibacteriales bacterium
CGGGCGATAATGTATTTTAACAACTGATACTTAATTAGACAAATACAACTTTTTGAATGTGCGGAAAGTAAGTTGTTAGAATAACCATTATAATTTTAGAGTAAGTGTTTCTGGTATGAATAGTGGAAGTTGTGATATAGTGTAAAAAGGAATATATTGATTCATTAACCGAGATGATTTGATGGAGTTATCCTAATTTTGAAAAACATTATGAGAAATCACTTTTACCTATTTTCACTTAGTGTAATATGCACATCATTGAATTGTAGCAATATGTCAACTACTGCTGGAGGGGTTGAAGTACCAAATCCTGTTGTTACTGTGTGCGGTATTGTTTATAACCCTGGTGGAACAGTTTCAAAAGGTACAGCTATACAATTAATTAATTCATATTCTCTTTCACAAGAAAATGAAATACAAACAAGCTATTCATATACTACTATCACAGATAATAATGGCACATACTCATCCCATGTTGATGTAAACCAAATGTATACTCTTTATATGACGGGGGATAGCGGTGTTGCACTGAAAAAGCTTTCAAATCTTTCTCAATATGAGATTGACAGCCTTAATCCTAAAATTAGATTGTCTCCCGACACACTTCGAGAGCCAGGGAGCCTTAAGGGAATTTTACGACTTAGGGATGGCGAAGATCCACAGGAGGTCTTAGTTATTTCATTCGAATTTGGAAATAATATTAAAGTAGATAAATATGGTTTTTTTGAAATAAATGACCTTGCAGAGGGTGAATATAGATTTAGAATAATTCCACCTAAAAAATACCAATATGTTGACACAATGTTTTTTGTACCAAGAGGTGAGAATATCACACTGGAAGACACAATAATTTTATATCCAAACAAAGAGGATACGAACGTTTGCTCCGGAAATATTAAATATCCACACTATGGTGATACAGTACAACAATATATTGAAATTATGGGTGATGTTAATCAAGTATGTAATGATTTTCATCTGTGGTTATTAGTTCATGAAGAACATATTAATGGTTTTTTCCCTCAACTAAACGAATTCTTGCCAATGAATAGTTACTGGACATCTGAGGTAAAAATTGGAGCAGATAACAATATTTCTTCTGGGAAAAAGTTTACTATCTATTTATGTGCCGCTGATGAAAATGCTAATACAATATTTCAAACATACATTAACAGAGGAAATGAATCAAACGAATGGAATGCTGTTCAATGGCCGAAGGGTGCTTCACTACTTGATCAAATTCAAGTAGTTAGAAAATAATTATGCAAATTCGAGAATCAAATATGTACATAATCTATAGTGTTTGCTGTAATCATTATCTATAATAGAACGGGCTGTCTTTAATTGTTTTTTGTCTTGCCGCCGCCTCTTAATTGTGTTCGTTCCGGTTTATTTCCACCAATGTTGCGGATAAATGACGTTTGCTGGAGGCTTTGCGGAAGCAAATGTGGCGAAGCCTGAAGCGATAGCGGAACATTTATTCGCTGTTGGGCGATAGTTTGAGATTGGGCAAATTTTTATCATGTTTCATTGCATATCGCTTTTATTTTTTTTCGAAACTTCAGCCACATTTCATCTTCCCATTTTTGTGTTTTAAGTGCTTCTGAATAATTCTTCAATGATATATTTAAGGCATTGTGAAAATTGTCGGCATTGATTGTTTTTGTTGTGGGATCAAACAATGGTTTATTTTTTTTTCTACAAATTTTCCATCCATTTGTCGTTTCCCCTTGGTGCAATATTGCACATCTAATATGTTTGTAAAAATCTTGATGATATGTCCGCAATGGATTAAATTCGAGATTTCTATCAAAGAAATATTCAAAGGATAACGCTGAGTTTGGAGATTTAATCCAGCCTTGGTAAAATGATTCTAAAGCTTCAATCATTAAACAACCAACGGCAAGCATTGAAAAGCCATTTCTTTTGTCATTACTTTCAAAAGGTCGTAAATATCGTTCATAGAATCGTTCGAAAATAAATTCTGCGATGGGATCTTGTTTTTTTTCCTTTTCAAGTCGCAGGTATTTAATTACGGTTATAGAAGAACTTAAATAGGTATCATCGGTCATTTTTTCCTCAATGTATATTGGTCGTTTATATAAAGAATGTTATTGTCATAATACAAATCAATTGCTTCCATATTGTCAATTGTGATATTAGTTTGGCCACCTGAACATCTATCAGATTCGATCTTAGCTTTTGCAGTAAGCAACATATTGGAAACTATATTGGTAGCATCATTATTTTGGGCTTTTTCCATTAATTTTTCGTTTTGAATGCTATTTTGATATTGGCTGTAATTTGTTTCAGCTTCACTACAAACAGAAACTTTATGAAACCCAAAGGTAACATTCCAAATATTAATCATATACAACTTGCTGTTGTCAACCTTTTGAAGTCTCCCGAAATATTTGTTATCAACATAAACTGGTTCGGGCGCCATTGCAAAAACTCGTATCACATTTTGCTTTGAAATTTGTTTGTTGTCATTAAAAATATTGGGTATATTATCTATGTAAAATTCGTCTAATTGGCATCCCTTACAAGTCGTCTCATATGTCTTTAAAATTTCACCAGTTTGTACATTAATTTCTTTTACAATTAAAACAATCATTTCATTCACATTGTTTATGTTCCCGAGAAATACACGTTCAGCATTTAGAATTTTCCCGATAGATATTGCACATGAATTATCGGTACAACCTGTTTGTTGAAAACCGAGTTCATCGAGAACCTTATCTATTTCTGATCGTTCAACAACTTTGTATTCTTTATTTTGTAATAGAACCTGTAAAAATTTGTCAGTGATTAATTTAGAAATGCCTGTAGGATAATAATCAGAATTAAAGGCTATGACTGCAGCGGTAATTTCTCTATTTGTTTGCGGAAAAGCAGTAACAAAAAACAATAAAATTATTACAATTGATGTTCTCATAATGGTACTTTCTTAAATTTGCCCAATCTCAAATTTTGCCCAATGTTCCAGAGTATATGACGTTTTGCTGGAGCTTGCGGAAGCAAAATGTGCCGCAGGCCAAGGGAGGCTTTGCGACCGCCGCATA
>JAFGID010000216.1 GCA_016929735.1 Ignavibacteriales bacterium
CGAATGTGCAATTCCCATTTACATCAAAAGTATACATTGACTGCCAACTATTTACCCAGACAGCACCATCCCAATTTTCCCTTAATGCATGTATCATATTATTCTGAGTATCATAGGTATAGGTTACACGATATTTAACATCCCAAGTGCTGCCATTCCAAGCTTCACTTAATTCTGTCAGCATATTATCATTAATATCGTAGGTATAAGTATAACGATAGAAATTTTCCCAAGTGCTGCCATCCCAAGTTTGACATAAATCTGTCAACATATTATTTTGCGTATCGTAGGTATAGGTATAAAGCCGGTAATTTACCCAGACAGAAATATCCCAATTTTCCTTTAAATCTGTCAACATATTATTCTGGGCATCATAGGTGTAAGTATTACGTAAGTTGTTGACCCACTCTGCACCATTCCAATATTGATTTAATTCTGTTAGCATATTATTATTCCCATCGTAAGTATAAACATCACGCCCATTATTTTCCCATGCACTACCATCCCAATCTTGCGTTAAAAATGACAAAACATTACTGTTGGCATCATAAGTATATGTATCAATCGATGAATTCACCCAAACGCCACCAATCCATTCTTCGAATAATTCTTGCAACATATTATTTTGAGCGTCATAGGAAAATGTAGTACGCGACTTATTTTCCCATGCACTAGAATCCCACTCTTCTTTTAATTCTGTCAACATATTACCAATAGCATCGTAGGTGTATGTAAAACGTGCATTGTTTATCCAAGCGCTTCCAACCCAATCCTCATTTAGATGTGTTAATATATTATTTTGAGCATCGTAGGTGTAGGTGTTACGCCACGCGTTAATATAATCACTACCGTCCCATTCTTCTTGCAATTCAGTCAATATGTTGCCGATTGCATCATAAGTATAAGTTTGTCGTCTGTCTTTAATATTTATAAGTATTTCAGTCGGCACATAAAAAATGCTTGAAGTTTCTCTATGCAATTTTTTTTCTGGTATAAATTCTTTAATTCCAAATTTTTCTGTTAAACTCTTATTTGAACTTAATTTTTCTTTGTGTGAATCGCGGGAACTGGACCTGTCTGTTCGGTTAGGCGTTTGTGGTTGAGCGTTAATGATGAATGACAATAAAAGAAATGCTGCGATTGTAATAGATGTTTTTTTCATAATTCCTCCTACAAATATTTACTTAACTTTATACAATAATTAAATCAAAATATTTTGTCTTTAAGAGAATAAAGTGAGTGGAAGTAGGAATTAAGGTATTAGAATTTAAAAGTTAATTAGTTTCTCGGAAATTTACTATTATCTATTTTATTGTAACTGAAAATTAAAAAAAATATAGTAATAATCAAAGACTTTATTTTCAAGATAAGAAAGTTATTGCCTGAGTTTTAACAACTTTTTAATTTAATCAAACCACCTTTAAAAAATAATTATTAAAGCAATGAAAGATTAAAAACAGTTTAGTGAAATGTTATATTTAATATACTTTTTTTATTTCTGTATCGCGATAATAATGCTGTAATATCTCCACATAATTTTGTCCTTCAAATGCTCTTGCAATTGCTCCTGACTGGCACATACCGACTCCGTGTCCCCAACCGGCTCCATTGAAAATATAAACCTCACCTAAAGTATCTGTTGTTACTTTCTCAAAAATGAAACAAGAACTTCGCAAAGGGGGATTGCGAATTTTTCTAACCTCCAACTCTGAATTTAATTGTAATTCACCATCAGTTCCAATGACTTTTGCTTTTATTATTCTACCTGAATTGCCTCTTTCTAAAATTATAATATCTTTCAATTTTCCTATAGGTGTTATTTCATTCAAATTATTTGTCAACTCTTGACTACTAAGTTCAACTTGCCATCTAAAATTTGTTCTGCTGAACTCAGGCAATTCAGGATGAAATTCCGGATTACAAAAGACATCAGGACTACTTTCAATCCATTCTTTGGTATTTATTTTTGGATTTATTTGTATCTCAGTGTCAGAATCAAAATGCGAAGACCAGTAAGGAACCGGACCGGAACGTTCAGGCCAGACATTCTCAACATTTTCTGACATACCCCCACAATTTGAAGCATAATAGGCAGCAAGTACTTTATCACCATAGAAAAGACATTGACCTTTAGTTTCTTCGATTGCTTTCTTTATCATAGGAGTTATTCTTCCATTTCCAGCAAATACCTGGCACTCAACATCTGCACAAATATCGTAATAATCACCTCTGTATTTGCCTGAGATTAAAGCTTCAACAATTTCTGAACGAGCTGCAATAGTTTGTGCCTTCAATGCTTCTAAAGGAGAATCTACACCAATTTCGTAAGGAACAACACCATATAGATAAGTTTCGAGCGGTAAAATTACAATAACATCAAATAAATTATTTTCGTTGATTCGGATTTCTATATCACCTTCGTAGATTCTATCTTCTAAACCACCCCACCACCAACCAATCCCAAAAGGAACATTTTTAATTGTTAAAGTCGTGTTTGGAAGGGTACTTTTCAAACGAATATTATCAAATGCTTGATGCATGATTTGATGATTGTATTCTGCAAGAATAAATATATTATTAATTGATAACGATAAAGTGTCACCGTTACCGAAAAAAACACCATCATTTAATTTCCATTCATCGTTAAAAATTATTTCAAGAGTATCTAAAGTATAGATAATTCTGACTTTGACTAAAGGTTCATCAGTGAAAAGAAATTGAGCATTTATAGTGTAAAAAGTTAGAAAGGTAATGCATAAAATTAATGTGAAAAATTTTCTCATTACATTTTTCCTATTTAATAATAAAATTTAATTTCTACATTGCAAATATGCAAATTATTGGTAAATCGTAGGTATAAATTTTCAATGATTTTATGCAATACTGGTTTGTAACTAAACTTTGAAAATATTATTTTAATTACAAATAAAATATTTATTTGTAGCTTTAATTAAAATGAGTGAAATACAAAAGGAAAAATTAACATCACACCAAAAAGCAGCATTAAATTATAAAAAACATATTTCTTTAACTGCGAATGCCGGTTCAGGAAAAACATTTGTACTTTCAAAAAGATATGTTGAAATTGCACTAAACGAAAATTTACCCTTAAGGAATCTTGTTGCAATTACATTTACCGATAAAGCAGCTGGAGAATTATATAAAAAGATTACGAAAGAAATTGACGATAAATTAAATGAAACTCAAGACCTCCCAACGATAAACAGATTAGAAAGAATACGAAAAGAACTGGTATCAGCAAATATTTCAACAATTCATTCTTTCTGCCATGATATACTTAAAGAATTTTCAACAGAAGCGGAGATTGATGCTAACTTTCAATTTGTTGACAAACTGATGATTGATGAATTGATAGATGTAAGTCTTGAAGAATATTTTGACTCTATATTAAAATCAGATAATTCAGAAGACTTAAAATATTTGATACGTGTGGTTGGTTCTTTAAAAAGAACAAAAGAAAAATTAAAATCTTTGCTGGGAAGCAGGAAAAATATTTTACATACAATAGAAAAACTATACTCTCGGGAAGAAGGAGCAATTGCTGATTTTTACGATAAATTGTTCTTAGAAAAGTTGGAGTCGTTATTCAAAGAAAAAATTAATTCTATAATTGATGATATTAATAAAATAAATGAACTAGCAATTTCTACAAATATAAATTGTGAGAAAGGAGTTGAGATATCCCGGCTATTAACCGAAATAGAAAAAGAAAAAGATATATTGAAAAGGTTTTCATTCATAAAAATAATAGAAAAGAATATACTTACTCCTTCTAATCATACAGTATGTAAGAATGATTATCTCAAGACCAAGGAGCAAGCGCCGGTTATAGATGAGATTTCAAGAGTTGAAGATTTTTTTGAAGAAATACGTAGTATCGAAATTAATGAGGACATTAAAGAGATAAACAAAGAATTGGCCAAGTTTTCAAAAGTATGTGCTACTATTTTTAGTGATATTAATTTGTTAGTTGAAGAGAAAAAGAGAACTAACGGATTTATTGATTATGAAGATATGCTTATCCTTGCAGAGAAGATAATTTCTATTGAAGATGTAAAAAATTATCTGAGTTCAAAATACAATTATATTATGATAGATGAATATCAGGATACAAACGAAATTCAGTATAACATTTTTATCCCGCTATTAGATAATTTCAAGAAAAATAATTTGTTCGTTGTTGGTGACGAAAAGCAGAGCATCTATAGATTCAGGGATGCCGAGTTAGAAATATTTAACACGACAAAATCAAAACTGAAAGGACTCGAAGCTCAAGCAGAAATTTTATCTTTGCCACATAGTTTTAGGATGTCTCCTCCAATAGCTGGATTTGTGAATTTCGTTTTCTCCCAAATATTCAAGGAAGCAAATCCAGAATTTAATGAAGTTGAATATAGTGAATTAATATGTACCAAGTCAGAGGATGATTTTGGAGAGATACAATTTTTAATGTCAAAGGAAAACTCCCAGAGTGAAAGCGAGTTAACTGCTTTAAAAATTCTGGATTTGATTAACAACAAAAAATGTGATTTTAAAGATGTAGCAATTCTTTGCAGAAAACGAATATATTTTTCTGAATTAGAAGATACTTTTACCAAGAATAGAATTCCTTATTCGATTTTGGGAGGGCGAGGTTTTTTTCAACAGCAATTTGTCTATGACATTTACAACTACATTTCGTTCTTACTTAATAATAATGATGATATTGCATTGGTTGGAATTTTACGCGCACCATTTTATTTCTTGTCGGATTCTGAGATTGCCTTTATCTCATCTTCTTCAGGAAATTCATTTTATGATAAGATTAATAAAATTGCTAATAATAATAATCGCTATAAAAAAGTTGTTAAATTATTAGAACATCATATTATTTTAGCAAGGACAACGGAATTAAATTTTTTGGTTAGAAAAATATTAACTGACACAGGATATCTTGGGGTTGTTTCAGCTACAAATAAAAGCAGGCAGGATTTAGTCAACATAGACAAATTAATTAATATTTCAAATGAATTTTCTAAAAAAAGTTTTAAATCACCTTACGATTTTCAAATATTCTTGAAGGGATTGATAACTAAATACGAGGAAGAAGGACAGGCTGATGTCAATGAAGATTTAAATACTGTAAATATTATGACTATTCATCAAGCAAAAGGACTTGAATTTAAAGTTGTATTTCTGTACAAATCTAATTCTTTACCTCAAAAAGAAGCTTTCAAGAAAAGTGAAATCACATTTAATAAAGAATTTGGTTTTCTTTCAAAAGTACCTCTCAATGCAAGATTTACTGATAAATTTGTTTTACCACCAATCGCATTTATTAGCAATTATATAGAAAACAAAAAATCTATTGCTGAAGAGAAACGATTACTCTATGTAGCACTCACACGGGCTATTGAATATTTATTTATCACAGCAAAAATTGATAAGAACAGAAAAATTGAAACGGATAGTTTCTTAAAAAGTTTAAATGATACTTTGAATTTGAATTTTGGTGAAAGCGAGCAGGTAATTTATACCAAACTGGATTTTATGGAGCTGAACGCAAAAGAAGAAAAGATTTACTCAAATGATATGACAATACCTATTAAAATGGTTTATCAAATTGAAGATAGGATAATTGATATAATTGAAGAAACAGAAGAAAATGCAAAAAGTTTTTTAATTGATGAATGTAATGATACAATAAAAAATGAAATTATCTCAGCAACGAAAATTTCAATTTATTCGCAGTGTCCCGTCAGATATCAATTGATTTATGAAATTGGATATTCTGCAATTTTCAGTATTGTAAAAAAATTCTATAACGATTATGAATTTAAATCAAACGAAGATGAAGAGATTCATCAATATTCTGATGTTAAGGGATTGGTAATTCATTATATTCTTGAGAAAAATATTGATTTTGAAAACTTAAATGAAAAAGTGAATTCACAATTAAAAAGCAGATTAAAATACGCTCAAATATCAGAAAAGGATTTTTCAAAACTAAGAGATGATATCGTTAATCTATTGATGAGTTTTTCAAATTCCGGCACTTTTAGGGAATTGAAAAAAAATGAAAAATTTAAAAATGAATTTGAAGTTTATATCAAGAAAAATGACTTTTATTTATACGGAATAATTGACAAATTGATTTACAACGATGATAAAATCATAGTCGTAGATTATAAAACAGATGATATCAAACAAAATGAAATAGAGGAAAGAGTGAGTAAATATTTAACTCAGTTAACTTTTTATTGTTATTTAATTAGTTGTTTATATCCAAAAATCAGTAAATTTGAGATAAGAATAATTTTTATACATTATCCTGAACAAGTTTTTACAAAAGAAATATATCAAAGCGACTTATTGCAATTTGAAGCGAATATTATTAAAATTGTTGGTGAAATCAGAAAGGGTATATTTGTTCCAAATTATGAATTCTGTAAAAATTGTTACTTTTATTTTGAAAACAAATGTGTAAAAGAGAGGAACAAGTTATGAAAAAAAATTATATCTATTTGTCTGTATTTATTGCATTTTTTATTTTTTTTGGATGCACAATCCCAGAACAGCAAACTACAACAACAGAAACGACCGAAACAACACAAAACGTTTATCACGTTACTTACAAAAAAGTTGAGAATGCTTATTATGAGTTACCTCCCGAATTAAATGACATAGAAGCAAGGAACAAGGAAATAAATGAATTTGCTCCTTACTTGAGAGGTAAAAGAATTTTTATTGATCCGGGTCACGGTGGAGATGACAGAAAAAATAAAAGCTATACGGGCAAAATTGTAGAAGCGGATGTTAATCTTCGTGTAGCATTGAACCTTCGTGATTTTTTAATTCAAGCAGGCGCAACGATTATTATGTCAAGGGTTTCGGATCAGACTGTTGATTTAAAGTATCGCTCAATAATGGCAAATAACAACAATGTTGATTTGTTCATCAGCATTCATCATAATGCAGTTCCAAATATTACAAGAAGTTGGATGAATTACACAAGTACTTATTATCATGCTAAACCGGGAAATTGGGAATATGAACCAAACGAAAAGGATGTTGCCAGATTTATTCAGAGGGATTTAGCATTCTTTATGGGAAATTCAGGAGGACTAGGTTCATTTGATGGTACATATTCAGATTATGATATTTATCCCGGTGATGGATTCTCTGTCCTGCGCGAGACAAATGCTCCAGCCGTTCTTGTTGAATGTGCTTTTCATACAAATTCAATGGAAGAGGCAAGATTAGGAATTGAAGAATTTAACCGCTTACAAGCATGGGGCATATTCAGAGGACTTGGAAGATATTACCGAGCCGGTATTCCAACTATAGAATTTAGCTACCAATCGCCCCGAAATAAAGGAATAGTTGATTTCCAATTTAAAATATCAGATAAAAATGGAATAGATACAAAATCTATCGAAGTATATTTAAATAAAATTATAATACCGCATACATTCATTCCTGAACTTGACCAATTGAATTTTTCTGTGTACGTTCAACCGGGTGAATACGAAATAAGAATAATTACTGCGAACAAAAATGGGAATCATGCATTACCTTATTATAAAAAACTCATTATAAATTGAGGGAACATGAAAATCGCAACAATAAAAAATAACAACACGGAAGAAGCTGCAATAATTTTGAAAGATTCTGTTATTACTATCAATTCAATAAACAAGCAATTCCATTTTAATTGGAGTACTAATCTTTTTGATTTAATTAATAATTGTCAATTAGAACAAATTAAGGGTTGGTTAGATTCTAATGTTAAATTTGATAATTTGACTTCTATTGAAAATATAAGTTTTGCACCTCCATTTCGAATGCCTGGCAAAATTTGGGGTATAGGATTAAATTATGTCGAACACGCCAGTGATTTATCTGAATCTGTACCTGTTTTTGAACCTGCGAGTTTTATGAAACCATCAACAACTATTATTGGAAATAACGACAAAATTATTCTTCCTGAAATCTCGGAAAAAGTTACAGGTGAAGCGGAGCTTGGAATAATTATTGGTAAGGAATGTAAAAATGTTCAGAAAGAAAATTGGCTGGATGTTGTTGCAGGATTTACCTGCGTTTTAGATATGACTGCTGAAGATATTTTAAGAAAAAACCCCCGATACCTTACCTTATCAAAATCTTTTGATACATTTTTTAGTTTTGGACCGATTATTTACACACCGGAGGAATTTGATGATATTTTAAATTTGGAAGTAGCAACTATTTTAAATGGAAATGTCATAGCGAAAAATAAAATAAGAAATATGACTTTCAAACCGGATTATCTTGTATCATTCCACTCAAAAATTATGACTTTACTACGGGGTGATATAATTTCTACTGGCACTCCAAGAGCAACGAAAATTCATAACGGCGATATAATTGAAAGTAGAATATCTGGGATGCAACCACTAAAAAACAATGTTGCTAAATAATTATATACCTACCTTAATAAAAATCTGCTTGACTAATAATTTAATAATTATTATAATGATTTGAGAAAATAATTATTTGAGGTAGATATGAGAGTGAGAAACTCTTTTATAATTATTTTATTCATTCCTTTAATTCAATTTTTTGCTCAAACAAATAAAATTCAAAAACCAGAACACATTTCATCATTTAGTTATAACTGCACAAAACTGAATATCAATAATATTTCTACATACATCTACAATGATGGAAGATTGGATTTAGCACCTACTTTCAACGCCGGTTTTATTTTTCCAAAAGGAAGTGGCAAGTCAGCTATATTTCAAACTGGGTTTTTGTGGGGTTTAAAATATGGTTCTGGATTTATACGAGTTGGAGGAACTCAGTACGCAACAAAAATTATTCCGGGTATTATTTTGCCAAATGGAGAACCTGAAGAACAAGATTCAATAATTCAAAGAGTCTATCGTGTACGAAGAGATTATAAAACATCAGATTTTTCATCTGAAATAAATGATGGCGAAGGTACTTACTCAGAGATATATGAAAGATATCACAAAGATTGGAACGAATGGCCCGCAGATAGGGGAGCGCCGTATGTAGATATGGATAAGAATGGTGCCTACAATCCTACAACAGATATACCCGGTTATCCGGGGGCTTCTCAGACATGCTGGTTTGTAGCTAATGATGTTCATCCCGATAATATGGGTATTTTTTCTTACCGCCGAGTAAATTTAGAAATACAATTTATAACTTGGGCTTATGCAAATAATGAGAAATTAAAAAATACAATATATCGTTCATATAAATTAATAAACAAGAGCACAGAGTTATATGACGATATGTATATTTCCATCTGGTCAGACATTGATATTGGAGATGCTACAGACGACCTTGTAGGATGCGACTCTAATCTTTCTTTAGGTTTTGCATATAATTCTTCTAACAAAGACCAGCAATATGGTATATCAGCTCCTTCGATAGGAATTTTACTATGCCAAGGACCGATTGTCGAAGGCAAAAGTACTGACGAGGCAATTTTTAATAGAAGGGTAATTCCTGGAAAGAAAAATCTTGGTATGACTTCTTTTATCCATCAATTTACAGCGGAAAATCCATTCTTAGAATACGATCCAATGATGCCATATTATCCTCCATATTATTTTTTAATGCAAGGATTGCATCCAACATTAGGTACACCATTTGTGAATCCTGTTACTAATAAAAGTACAAAATACTTAGTATCTGGCGATCCAATTACAGGCAATGGATGGGTTGACGGCGTACTTCAAAATCCGGGAGATAGGAAAATTATGATGACTTCGGGTCCATTTACTATGTTTCCCGGCGATACGCAGGAAATAATTTACGCAATCACAGTCGGGCATAGTATTGATAATAAAAATTCATTCAAGGTGATGAAACATTATTCTTTACTTAATTGCTACGATTATTTAAATGATTATATTGAATCTTTTCCCGATGAAAATATTTATACTCCTTATGAATATGTCTTGTATCAGAATTATCCCAATCCATTTAATCCCGTAACAAAAATTAAGTTCGATTTACCGGTTCCTAATCAAGTATCATTAAAAATTTACGATATTTTGGGGAAAGAAATAATAACTTTAGTAGATGATTTTCTCGAAGCAGGCATTTATGAGATTGAATTCAATGCTGAAAACTTATCAAGTGGAATTTA
>JAFGID010000217.1 GCA_016929735.1 Ignavibacteriales bacterium
AGGCCAAACAGGTAACTTCCCTGCTCCATTTACCCGTGACAGGACATATTCAGCATTACAGTTTCTAGGTAGTTCCGGTATTGGTTTTGCTAATCCAGGGAATGACGATATAGGACCGGAACGAACCACTTCTTTTGATGCTGGTTTCGATATGGGGTTATTTGATGATAAGGCATTTATTGAATTCAATTACTTTAACCAAGTTACCAAAGATGCTCTTTTCAGCGTTCCAAGAGATCCTGCTAGCGGCTGGGGTAATCTTCAATTAACCAATGTGGGTGAAATTGTTAATAGAGGTATTGAATTAGCACTTAATGCTCAAGTAATTCAAACAACAAATTTTACTGCGAGTATTCGTGCTTCTTATTCAACACTTCATAACGAAGTAACTGATCTTGGAGGAGCTGCTCCATTTGATTTAGCTGGTTTTACACCATTCCCCAGAAGAGTTGAAGAAGGATATCCTGTAGGTGTCTTTAGAGTAGGTGTACCATTAAAAGATGCTGATGGAAATTATACTGGAGAATGGGAGAACCAACTTAAAGGAACTCCATTACCAACAGATTTCGGTAGTATAGCACTGAACATAGTACTTTTCCAAGACTTTACTATTAGCGGTCTTTTAGAATATGCATTTGGACATGATATATTAAACTTAAAACAAATATTAAGATACTTTAATGATGCTCCAAAAACTGCTGAATATATACCAGAGGGATATAGCTGGACTCAAGCTTCTTATCATTTCTTGGAAAAGGGAGATTGGATTAAACTAAGAGAAATATCTTTAACATATAGAGTACCTGAATCCATAATTAAATATTTCGGCAACACTATCACGGGTGCATCTTTCAACTTTAGCGTAAGAAATGTATTAGCATTTGGTCAGTATTGTGGAAATGATCCTGAAAGTAATGGTTATCAACCTTCTGGTCCAGCAACAGGCGGATATGCCTATGCAGATCCATCAGCCCCAAGGCAATTCAGATTTGGACTCAATTTGAACTTCTAAATAAAAGAGGAGAAAAAATGAAAATTTATAAATTTATATCGATTATTTTATTAGCACTCCTTTCATTTTCTGGTTGTGATTTGTATGAAGGATTACTTGATCCCACTGAAGTACATAATCCTTCAATAACAGATGATAACTTATCAGAAAATGCAACTGAAGGTGCAGACCCATTGCTCGTCGGTTTAAGATATTCATTCTCCGACGCTGTAATGTATACAATTATTTATACAGACATCGTTTCGGATAATTACGATAATACTTTTACATTTTTATCTAATATCATTGACGACCCTCGAGATATTACTCCATCCGAACAGATGTTAAATGATAATAGAGAAATATATCTTAAACTTCATCATTTACACGGTAAAGCAATCTTTGGGTTAGAAGTAATTCTACCAAATGATGCTGAAGCAACAGCTGCTCAATGGGCAGAAGTATATTACTATAAGGGAATGGCATTATTAATGCTTTCAGAAAATTTTGCAGCTTTTCCAATAATTGAAAACGGACCTATGGTTAGATCTGAAGACGCAATTGATATCGCAATCCAGAATTTTGAAACTTCAATTCAATACAATCCTAGCTATTCCAATATGGTAAAATGTAAATATGCACTAGCAAGAGCTCACAGATTGAATGGTGATGTAACGAATGCAGCATTGGAAGCAAATAATGCATTGGCATTATCAAATAATTATGTTCTTGCTGCACAATTTGATGCTGTTAACTTAAATAATCGTCTATATATCTATGCATACATTCGAGCTGCAAATGATATGCAGCCTTTACCAAGATTAGATTATCTTGATCCTAAATATACAGCTCGTGACTCAGAAATACCTGTTCTAAAATCTGAAGAAGCTTATTTGATACTTGCTGAGGTTGCTTTATTTAATGGAAATTTCCCGGAAGCTAAGACAAAAATGATCAATGCAATAAATCTGTCAAATAGCAGAGGTGCGATTACTTTCACCGAAGTGGACAAAAGAACAGATAGGCCTAACGATCCGAATATGCTAGTAAAAGCAGATGCTGATGCAGAAACTATTGCAGGATTAATAACACAAAGAATTCCAGGACAATTGACGATTACATATCCAATCTCAAGAACAAGCGTAACAGAAGCATATATAAATTCACTAACTACCTCAGAGCAGCTATACCGTGCTTTATATCTGCTTAGACAGGAAATTTTCTTCCTTGAGGGAAGAAGGATGAGTGACCTTGGAATTAGGTTACCAGTAATGCAAAGACAAATTGATGCAAACGCAAATGTAAATAGTGGTGATTATGGGACTTCTGTAATTGTTCCTGCATTTATACCTTATGGATATGGTTTAGATGAATTTACAATTAATGGTAACATTGTAACAATTTCTTATGATATGAATAAATTAATTGCACAGAATATATCGGTGGTATCTCCATTTAAATAAAATCCCACTTTACATATCCTGCTCCTTAAAACCGCCTGCATAGATCACAGGCGGTTTTATATTTGCTGTTTTTTTTACTACATTTGTAATAGAAATTTTATTTACTAAATAACCTTTCAGGAACCTATGGAACACATATTATCCACCTATGATATTCATAAATCATTTTTCAAATCAAAAGATAAAAAGATAGATGTATTAAAAGGAATTTCATTAGAACTTGAACTAAATAAGATAACTGTTCTTGTAGGAGCATCTGGCTCAGGTAAAAGTACTTTGCTTCACATTTTAAGCGGACTTGACAAACCAGATTGTGGTGAAGTAGTTATTAAGAAAACAAATATTTTTAAATTAAGTGATGACAAATTATCAAAGTTTAGAAATACTAATATTGGATTTGTTTTTCAATTCCACCATCTATTACCTGAATTTACAGCTGCCGAGAATATAGCTATTCCGCAAATGATAAAGGGAACATCAATGAAAAAAGCATTGGGACTTGCTTCCAAATTGCTTGACGAAGTCGGCTTGGGTGATAGAATACATCATAAACCTGCGGAACTATCCGGAGGAGAACAACAGAGAGTTGCAGTCATGAGAGCATTAGTAAATAATCCTGCAATAATTTTTGCAGATGAACCGACTGGGAATTTAGATTCAGCTAATAGCGAAACTTTAAACTCTTTGTTTATAAATTTAAAAACTAAATTCGGCTCGACGTTTTTAATTGCTACTCATAATCCCGAGCTTGTGAAGTTAGCTGATAGGGTTATCGAGATTAAGGATGGAATTATAAAGACATAAAAATCTAATTCAAATATTTTTCGGCAGTATTGAGAATTACACGAATATAATCAATCATTTCTTTACCAACTATTTTCGAGCCGGCAGCGTTTAAGTGTCCCCCTCCTCCAAATTCCGATGCTAATTTATTGACAGGTATATCCCCTCTTGAACGATAGCTTACTTTGAAACCGTCTTTTAATTCATAAAATAGCATGCCTATCTTTACGGAATCTATTTTCATTGTATAGTTGACAAATCCATCAATATCTGTTTCATCAATGTCTGCTTCCTGTAAATCAGATTCCTTTAGTGTTAACCAAGCGATCGTCTTATTTTCATTGAAAGAAATACTGCTTAATGCTTTTCCGAGCAATTTAATCCTTCCATATTTTACCTGCTCGTATATCTTCTTATATATATCCCGAGGAACAACACCTGCTTCTAACAATTCAGCAGCAACTCTGTGAGTTTTCGGCGATGTTTTTTCATAAACAAAGGAACCTGTATCTGTCATTACTGCTGCGTAAATTGGAATAGCAATTTCTTTATCAATCCTAAATAGATTTTCTGATTTTATAAAATCAAAAATTATTTCGGCGGTAGATGAATATTCCGAATCGCAAAATGCATAATCAGAAAAAGAGCAATTCTCATCGTGATGGTCAATACACACCTTGACCATTTTACTCTCTCTTACAGTTTCTTCAAGACTCGCAATCCTGTCAATTGTACTTAAATCCAATGAAATAATTACTTCATACTCAACGAATAATTTATTATGTTCAGCGGGATTAAACTTTTTTATTATATTTTCAGTATCAAGAAATTTGAGGTAGTATGGCGTTTGGTTGTGGTTGATAATTGCAATTTTCTTATTCATCCTTTTTAGCAAATAATACATTGCTATTTCAGAACCGATAGCATCTGCATCAGGATTAACATGAGTCGTCAGAATAAAAGAATTGTGTTGGTCAATAATTTTTCTTAAAAGTTCAAAATCAATCATAATTATTTTTAATTTGTAAAACTTTGAAGTCAAAAATAAAAATTTTAAAGGGTTAATCAATATATAATAGATGTATTTTTTTTATATTTGCATTGTTTTAAATAGAAAATATTTAATTTATCCAAGAATTTTATATTAGAAATGATTTGTTCCAATTTAGATTTTTATAATGAAAAGCAATCCCGACGAAAAAATAATTACCGTTAACCGAAAGGCTAGACACGAATATATAATACTTCAAACTTACGAAGCGGGAATTGCATTAGTTGGAACAGAAGTAAAATCAATCAGGCAAAACAAAATAAATATCTCCGATGGATATGCTATTGCTAGGGATGGCGAAGTTTGGCTGAAGAATGTTAGTATTAGTCACTATAAACAGGGAAACATATTCAATCACGACCCTTTCCGAGATAGAAGATTATTACTGAATAAAAATGAAATTAGAAAAATTGGAAGAGCAGTCCTGGAGAAAGGTTGCACAATCATACCTTTAAGAGTTTACTTAAAAAAAGGATTGGTAAAATTAGAAATCGGTTTAGCACGTGGTAAAAAGTTTTTTGATAAACGGGAAACTATTGCAAAGCGTGATGCTGAACGAGAGTTAGAACGAAAAATAAAATAACAGGAGTTTAGATTGTCAGGAAAAATCCATTTCCCACGAATAAATGAACAGATGGATTTAATCAAACGTGGTACACAGGAGATTATCCCTGAAGATGAATTGGTCCAAAAACTTGAAAAATCTTTCAAAGGAAATAATCCTTTGAATATAAAACTTGGATGCGACCCAACCAGACCCGACCTTCATCTGGGACATGCAGTCGTAATAAGAAAATTAGCACAATTCCAGCAATTGGGACATCAGGCAATTTTAATTATTGGCGACTTTACAGGAATGATAGGCGACCCATCGGGGAGAAACTCAACGCGCCCTCCCCTCACATTTGAAGAAGCACGTGAAAATGCAAAATCCTATTGGGAACAGGCAGGAAAAATTCTTGATAAATCAAAAACAAAAATCGTTTACAATTCAGATTGGCTCAGCAAAATGTCTTTCGCAGATGTAATAAAGCTTGCTGCTAAATATACTGTTGCAAGAATGTTAGAAAGAGACGACTTTACTAAACGATATAAATCGGGTATTCCAATTAGCATGCATGAAATTCTGTATCCTCTTGCTCAAGCAATGGATTCAGTTGAAATAAAAAGTGATGTTGAATTAGGTGGGACTGATCAGAAATTCAATTTATTGGTAGGAAGGGATATTCAAAGAGAATTTGGTCTTGAACCTCAGGTGATTTTAACAATGCCTCTTTTAGTTGGAACTGATGGTGTAGAAAAAATGAGTAAATCTTATGCAAACTACATTGGAATAAGTGACACACCGCAGGATATTTATGGAAAAACATTATCCATTCCTGATTCGTTAATTTATGATTATTACGTTTTAACAACAGACATCGGTTATGAA
>JAFGID010000218.1 GCA_016929735.1 Ignavibacteriales bacterium
AGCCGCTTTGGATAAATTAGACCAACTTATTGGTGGTGGACCTGTAATAATTCAAAATGGAGTTAATATCGGTTCAACTGTTGATGTCCACCCTAGAACTTCTATCGGTTTTAATCAGGACTCAACTAAATTGTTCTTATTTACAGTTGATGGAAGACAATCAGGTTATTCTGTGGGTATGAGTTTATATCAACTTGCTGAATACATGCTTCAATGGGATGTTTATCAAGGATTGAATCTCGATGGTGGTGGCTCGACTACAATGTGGGTTAGAGGTGAAATTGTAAATAGTCCAAGCGATATTGGTGGGGAAAGGTCGGTATCTAATTCATTATTAATTATTAGTGAGACTTTTACAGATACACTTTCGCAGATTCGTATTTCACCAGATCCGGTATATGTAATTGACGGGGGTACTGTAACATTCTCAGCAAAGGGTTTTGACCAGTATTACAATCCTGTTACCATTGCTCCTGGCTCAACTTTTTGGAGTTGCGATACATTTCTCGGAACAATAAATCAAAGTGGATTATTTACAGCAAAAGATGATACATTAATCGGATATGTTTATGCTGATGTAAATGGTATTCGAGATTCAGCGCTTGTATATATGACTCAGATTGATAATATAACATTGTCACCAACACCAATAATTTTACAAGTTGGTCAGAATCAAATTGTTACACCGACTGCAAGAGATAACTATAACAATATTATCAATTTAGCACTAACAGATTATAACTGGAGTTGTACAGACAGCATTGGAACAATTTCTACGAGTGGGAATTTTTATGCAACAGCTTTAGGCACTGGATTTATTTACGCAGATTATGATAGTGTAATAGGAAGCGTTCCTGTCAGTATAGGAGTATCAGAATATGTTGTAATTGATGATTTTTCAGATGTAGATGGTTATAGTCTTACTGGAGTGTTAGTAAATTTAGCTGAATGTAGTTTAACTCTGGATACCACACGATTTATCTCGCCTGAGAGTAGTGGAAGACTGAAATATAGTTTTACAGGTACAGGTACAAGTGCTTTATATTTAGAAACTAATATTCCAGTTTCAGGGACACCTGATAAAATTGGTATTCATGTTTATGGTGATGGAAGGGGACATTGGTTACGGGGTGAATTCAGGGATGCTGATAATGAAAGATTTATAATTGATTTTACGAGTTCTACACCGGGAATTGATTGGACGGGTTGGCAATATTGCGAGACTGATCTATCAACAGCTACTCCAAGCTGGGCTAATCCGGGTGCTACTTTGAATTTTCCTATAACTTGGTGGAGGCTTTATCTTGCAGAAACAAATAATGCAAAAAAAGACTCAGGCAGCATATACCTTGATGATTTTAAAGTACATTTTATAGCTACTGATATTCAAACAGAAGAAGAACTAATACCTGAGAAATTTGAATTAAATCAAAATTATCCAAATCCTTTTAATCCCAGTACAATAATTTCTTATTCATTACCAGAAAAATCAATTGTTAAGATTAGAGTTTTTGATACATTAGGCAGGGAAGTTCTTAGTTTAGTCAATGAAGAAAAACCCGCAGGAGTTCATCAGGTTGAATTCAAGGGAAGCAATTTAGCGAGTGGTGTATATCTTTATCGTATTGAAGCGGGTAATTTTTTCGAAACTAAAAAAATGATACTATTAAAATAAAACATTATTATTTTCTCCGTTATGATTAAGTTTTTGAGGTGGTGAAATCGTATATTAAAGTATTACTTAATTAAATTTTTAAAAAATAATGAAAAAAATATTTATCTCATTATTATTAGTATGTTTTATTGGTAATACTAAAGCACAGACTATTTTACCACCTTGCTGGGAGGTAATCTCAGACGATTTTGAATCAGGTAATCTTGACGAATGGAAAAAAATTCCATCGGATGATTCATTATTTTGGCCTGCGATATTTCCAAATATCGGGAGAGATAATTCCAATGGTTTATCTGTTAAAGTTGATGAAAATGAGAGTTATTTATATAAATCCGGATTAAGATTAACTGATGAAGCATATCTTACGTTTTGGTTCAATCCAAATAGTGTTACAATTCCCGATACAACTAGTTGGTATCCGGGTAAGACTATCAGAATTGCAGCACTTCGAGGTGGAACAAATTGGGATGTAATTGCTGCATTGCGATTAAGACAATCAGGTAATAGTTATTTTGCTTTTATAGAATACAAAGACTCAACTTCAGGAACAATTTATGATTATTCCACTGGTGAATTTACCATCCATAATGACTGGCAGAAAATTACTATAGAATTTAAAATTGATTCAGTAATTTCTGTATGGCGAAACGATACACTTGCTCGTGAATTGCTCGGAATAAATCACAAAGTTGAGAGCGGAAAAGTTGTTGAGATTGGTAAAATATATCAAAGTTCGGATATTGTCCCATCTGGAAATATTTATTTTGATGAAGTCTTATATCTAGTACCGAGTATCTCAGAACTGTATGTTGATGCTAACATGGGAGATGACAATAATTCAGGAACAATTGCAAAACCTTTGAAAACAATTCAGAGAGCAGCAGATCTAAGTGGTCCAAATACAAAAATTTTTGTTGCACCAGGAATATATAATGAAAGAGTTATACTTAAATATTCAGGTGCCATGGATGAATTTATCGAATTCATTGGTGACGAATCCGATAGTGTTATTTTAGATGGTTCAGGACTGTCTTCTGATGGTGATGGTGGATTATTCGAAATTAGTTATGTGCATCATATTAAAATCTCAAATTTTCACATAAAAAATTCGGGTGGTTCAGGATTTCGGGTTTATAAAAGTGATAACATACAATTAAAAAATAACTCGACTCACAACACCTTTTCTTCTGGTATTAAACTTCGAAGAAGTAGCAATTTACTTGCGAAAGGGAATGAAATTCGTCTTGCAGTAAATGGGGGGGGTGAGGAATGTTTAACTGTTGCATATTGCAATAATTTTGAAATTTGTTATAACGAGATTCACGATGGTCCTGGTTTGTATTCTGGAGGCGAAGGATTGGATGTAAAAGATAATAGTTATGATGGAATAGTTCATCATAATCATGTTTATGACTTACCGAAGAATTACGATCCACTAGTTCACGAAGATGG
>JAFGID010000219.1 GCA_016929735.1 Ignavibacteriales bacterium
ATCAACACTATAATAGTTTTCAAATTGTGCTGAAGACATAAGGAAAAATCCATTTCTTAACAAATTACCTTCAAAGTCAATTTGTCTGTTGTAAGCGGTATATAAAGATTTATATCTGAATAACCCATCCGGCTCGAACCATCTGTAACCTAATACAACATGCCCCGCAATTCTATCAGCAAACCACTGATAACCGAGGTCGTTGTATTCAAAACCGGGGGTTGAAATTCCAAGTGCAGCATTAACATAGAAATTTCCTTTTTGTTTATTTAATACAATTCGTGAATATAATCCTTCCAAAGATGTGCGGTTTGAATCAAAAGGCATGAATGTTGCATCGGGTCTTTGAAAATATCTATAAGGCGCCTTTTGCAATTTCCACATATATTCTTTCGTACCTGTCGTATGGCTACCAATTACACTTGCAGTTATAACATATTCTTTCTCTTCGTCGAGAAAAGTCCAACCATCCAGACCAAGGGTATATGCTCCACTGCTATATTGTGACTTTAAAGCATCGTTACTTAAATCTCTATTAACTGATGTAAAAATCATTCCAAGTGCTTGTCGACCATCATTAAATTCTTTTTTAGATCTAAATACACCGTAATGAGTAAATGGTTCAACTTCCTGGTTTTTCCTTTCGCCTGAAATATCCAACTCAGCGTAAGTCCTCTCGGTCATAGTTGATAGTACTCCCATTTCCCAGCTATCGTCAACTTTTCCCGTTAACTTTGCAGCACCTAATATTCTTGTTTCAGTTGGATAATTAGCATAATCACAATTATCTATATACCCTCTTGGTGTTCGACCAATTCTTCTCGAATAAAAAAGATTCGGATTACCAAAATTGAAACCCCAATTATTATTTGCACCACCATATCCAAACATTGTTAAAATACTTGACCCTTCAATAAAGAAAGGTCTTTTTTCCTGATAATAAGTTTCAAATGCTGATAAATTTAATTGTGCCGGGTCAACTTCCACCTGTCCGAAATCCGGTAATATAGTAGCGTCTAAATTGAAGTTTGAACCTATACCGACTTTGAAATCGGCGCCGATTGATGTTCTATATTGATTTCCCTTATAAAAAGGATCATTGGGGTCGTGAACCAGATATTGTGCTCTTTGAACAACGTATGGTAAAAATTCAAATCGTTGCTTTGGTTTAACTCCTTCTAATCCCACCAAATCAGCAAAATGAGAGACATAACCGCTTTCAGTTTTGGGCACCATCACAAAATAAGATTTTTCGTTGTTTTTCTTGATATGTCTTTCAAAGTTTACACCCCAAATCATATTCTCAGATTGATTAAATCTAATTTGAGAAAACGGAATTCGCATTTCTAAAGTCCAACCTTCGCCATCAATATTTGTTTTAGCATCCCAAATTCCATCCCAAGAACCATCATCCCAACTGTCATTGAAATATATGCCGTCAGCGATTGTTCCACCTGCATTTACAGCAAAGAAGTAACCGGTCTTTTTATCTTTATACGAATCAATTTCAAAAGCAAACCAATCAGAAGGCATATAAGTATCTCTTCTTGCAACCGTCGCATCAATTTGTGAAGGGTTAGAATCGTATAATCGGGCTGCAACATAAATGTAAGTTTCATCATAAGCTACCCATACTTTTGTTCTCTCTGAGGATGGCTCTCCCTCGTTGGGATCTTTCTGTGTAAACCTTTCTACTGCGGGATTTTGCCAAATTGCTTCATCCAGAATACCATCTAATGTTACTGTATTACTTAATTTAAAAGCACGAACGCTTAAAGTATCCTTATGAGAATACACAACAGAAGTAATTGTTAGAAGAATTACAACGGGTATGAATGCCTTTTTCATTTTAATCTCCAAAAAAAATTTTGTTCTCTTGCATTAAGACTTGCAAGTTGTAAAAAAGTTTGTGGTGAGCAAAAATATTTTTCTCATAAATCGCAGAGAGAAAACTACTCATTTTCAATTTAGTAAAATTTTTTTGAGTTGTTTCTTATAAAATACAAATGAAGTTTTCTGTATAATTTGTATTTTTGAATTGTCAATTTGTTTTGATAAATATTATAATAAGTAATCTTTAAAATACTTTTTAATTTTAATTGTGAACGATAGTGAAAAGTTTATGGGTTATTTTTAAATAGAGATATTTCGCTTCGCTCAATATGACATAAAGAGGTTTTTTAAAGTCTTCTTATAATGATTTTACAACTCACTTATTCAAGGCAATTATGGTTCTCAATAAACTGATTACGATAAAATTTTTCAACAAAGCTATAAATCTTGTTCAGCTTGACGAGATTAAAAGCGAGGTAAGTTTATTTATAGCAAAACTGCAAAATGAAGGAAGTGAATTTCTAAGCATTTCTGAAACTGATGATAACATTATTGTAAATGATGAATATCTTGAAAACGAGTTGCAACAGATACTTGAAACAAAAACCATTGAACGGACAAAATATTACATTCAGAGATTAATCAAATCCTTATCAGAAGAAAAATCAAGTGAAATAAACGATTTCAATCTTAACAGATGGAAAGAATATACGGATATAATTACAGACAGTTTATGGCTTTTGGATAAACGGGATAGTTCGGGTGTTCATAATGCAGGATATTGGGGAAATTTCATTCCACAAATTCCAAATCAGTTGCTTAGACGATATACAAAAAAAGGCGATTGGGTGCTTGATACATTTTTAGGAAGTGGAACAACTTTAATAGAATGCAGGCGGCTCGGAAGAAATGGAATTGGAATTGAACTACAGCAAAAT
>JAFGID010000220.1 GCA_016929735.1 Ignavibacteriales bacterium
ACAAAAAACTCGGGAACAATACAAATTCTATTGAGTTATGATAACAATCAAAATTTTTTACCAAGCAAAGCCGAATTTTTATTCAATATCAGCGATGTAACATTACCAAACTTTGATCCAAGTTCAATGAGTAATAATGAAAACACAAAATCAAAGAAAGAGTCAATGGAAGGGAAAGTAATTATTAAATATTCAAACTACAAAATAAATAAAGGCATCTCAGATTCAGTTTTTAAAGAAGATAAAAAATGATTTGACAAATAAGCATCCTTTTCATTGTCGAATAATCATAAGATTTAATTATTGTATTTGTTTAGTAAAAATAGTTTTGATAAATTTGCATTGCAAAATTTAAGTTTTATGAAAATACAACAGAGAAAATATACCCCATTGCTATTACTTATGGTTTATATAAGTTTTACACCGCTTTTTCAGGCATTGTATTGCAATTCATGTAACGCATGTGTTGTGAATGATCCATGTTCTAATTGCTGCGAGATGGTTAAAAGTTGTAAAAATGATAAATGTTCAAACGAAATTAAATTAACTTTTTCTAAAAATAAGTGTGATTGTAAGTTTGCAAATCCTATATCAATAATTCTATACAAAGTAAACAACGATTTCAATTTTGCAATTATCAAAAATATAAATAAACAAATCGACTATAATTTAGAGTTAAATAAAACTCTTCCAATCGATTTAACAATTCATTATTCATACAATCCAATTTTTATACTCAATGCAGCACTTCTGATTTAGAATAACTCCATTATTTATGAAATTTTTCGCTCATGTTATAAATAGAATTATTTCGTCAAATTGAGCGAAGCGAAATATCTTTTACTTATTTTAGTTTAGATTCTTCACTTTGTTCAGAAAGAAAAGTTTTGTATAAGGTGAGTCATTCGATTAAACAAATTAAAAAATAAATAATAGGAGAATAAAAATGTTACGTAAATCATTTTATATGGTTTTAGCATTATTGCTAATCAGTTCGTTATCATTATTCGCACAAGATTGCAAAGATAAAAAAACAGATTGTTCAACAGATTGCAGTTCTACTTGTACAACAACAACTTCAGATTGTGATCATGGTGATGTAGTTGAGAGTTCGGGTGTTCAAACTTCTTGGAACGGTGTATGTCCAGTTAAGGGAGAGAAATTGCCGGAGAATGCACCGACTTATGAATATGCTGGAAAAATATGGGGTTTTTGCTGCCAGGATTGTTTGAATAAATTCAAAGCAGATCCCGAAAAATATAAATCGAATGTAAGCCCTTGTGGTAAGAGTTATGTTGGTAAGAAATCATAAGAATTTGTGATAATTAAAAAGGGAGATTTAAGTCTCCCTTTTTTTATATCAGTTTTAATCTGCTAAATCAGCGTCATCTGCGTTCTATCCATTTTAATTCTTTTTCTGAAAATCTTTCATAAATTCCGCAAGGTCTGCACATCCCTTTTCAGGAAAAGCATTATAAATTGAAGCTCTCAATCCACCAACAGAGCGATGACCTTTCAATCCATTGAATCCAGCTTTTGTTGCTTCGTCAATAAGCTTTTTCTCCAATTCAGGTGTTTCCAAATTAAATGTAACATTCATTAGCGAACGATCTTCAACGGCAGAATGTCCTTTATAAAATCCGTTGCTTTCGTCAATAACCTGATAAATGTATCCTGCTTTCCTTTTATTTGTTTCATACATTTTATCTAATCCACCAAGGCTTTCTAACCACTTTGTTACCAATTTAATAATGTAAATCCCAAAGGTGTTCGGTGTGTTATATAAAGAATCATTATCAACATGTGTTTTATAATTTAGCATAGTATGCAATGAATCTGAACATCTTTCAAGTAAATCGTTGCGAATAATTACTAATGTAACACCCGAGGGCCCAATGTTTTTTTGTGCACCGGCATAAATAAGTGCGTATTTTTTAACGTCAATTTTTTTATGTAGGATATCAGAGGACGCATCACAAACCAAAGGTATGTTCCCGACTTCAGGTTCCATTTTCCATTGTGTTCCGAAAATTGTATTATTTGAAGTAAAATGTACATAAGCAGCATCGGGATCAAGTTTTAATTCTTCCTGCTTAGGAATTCTTTTGAAATATTTTGCATCTCCTTCACCTTCTTCAGTTGTTGCAGCAACATTCACTGTTCCAACTCTCTTTGCTTCTTTGATTGCTTTTTTTGACCAAGAGCCTGTTGAAGTATAATCGGCTTTATTTTTAGGAGGCATTAAGTTGAGTGGCACCATAGAAAATTGCAAACTTGCTCCACCCTGTAAAAATAAAATCGAATAATTGTCAGGTATATCAAGTAATTTTTTTATACCTGCTTTTGCTTCTTGATGAATTGCATCGTAAACTTTTGAACGGTGTGAAATTTCAAGTATAGACATTCCTACACCAGGTAAAGCAAAAAGATCCTTTTGTGCTTCTAACAAAACTGGTTCTGGTAATATTGCAGGACCAGCAGCAAAGTTATAAATTCGTTTTTCCATTTCTTTATTCCTTAATTAATGATTATTAAAAATGAATAATTTCATATATTGAAGCCTTGGAGGCTTGAAAAATTTATCACTAAAACACAAGAACACAAAGTTTTATATCAAATGAGTCAACAAACCATCTCTTAGTTTCGGTTCAAACCAAGTTGATTTAGGTGGCATTACTTCACCCGAATCTGATATGTTCATCAAATCGTTTAGCTCAACAGGATATAAAGAAAATGCAACTGATACACGTCCCGAATCAACAAGCATTTCGAGTTCTTTTGTTCCTCGTATTCCGCCGATAAAATCGATTCTGTTACTAGTGCGGGGATCATCAATACCCAAAATTGGGCTGAGTAAAAAATTCTGTAAAATACTTACATCTAATTTATCACCTACTGTTCTTGCTTTATCAACATTTTCAATTACTGATTCTCTTGGTTTCAACAAATACCATTGTTTGTCAATATACATACAAAATTCTTTCTTCATCTTTGGTTCTTTTTCTTCGACCGGTGTAACAAAAAATTTCTCTTTTACTAAATTAAAGTATGCTTCTTTGGTTAAACCATTCAAATCAATTACTACACGATTGTAAGGTAAAATTTTTAATTGTTCTGCAGGAAAAATTACAGCAATAAAATAATTGTATTCTTCGTCTCCATTATGGCTCGGATTGTTCCTCACCTTTTCTTCTCTAGAACGGCTCGCACTTTTAGCGCGATGATGCCCGTCTGCAATGTATAATTTGTTAATCTTAGAAAATTCATTTATAATTATATCATTGTATTCATCAGGTAAAATCCATACTGTGTGTTGAATACCATCGGCAGCTACAAAATCGTATTCAGGTGCTTGTTCGTTTAATGTTTTATCAACAACATCGTTTATTGTTTTTACTCCTCTATAAGTTAAGAATACAACCCCAGTTTGTGCATTGGTTGTTATGATATGATTTGTCCTGTCATCTTCTTTCACCTTTCTGGTTTTTTCGTGTTTTAGAATGACATCATTGTCATAATCATCAACGGAAAAAGTTGCACAAATTCCTGTTTGAGCTCTTCCGTCCATAATTAATCGGTAGAGATAAAAATGTGGCTTTTCATCAATTTTCAAAGGTGCTTCGTTAATTATTCTTTCTAAATTTGATTTTGCTTGGAGGTATATTTCCTTGGAATAGACATCAGAAACTTTTGGAAGATCAATTTCGCTTCTTGTGATATGTAAATAGCTCAAAGAATTTCCCTCTGCGAATTCTGATGCCTCTTCTCGATTAACTACATCATAAGGAACACTCGCAACAAGTGGTGCGACGTCCTTAATCGGTCTTACGGCTTTGAAAGGTCTAATAATAGCCATTTTGTCCTCAATAAATATTTAATTTTCTTTTATAGTGCAAAGATATAATTTTTATTATTAAAAGAAAATAATTTAAGAATTAAATACAACCTTTTTTGCTATTTACAATCATATTTGAGTTGACAAATTAGATTAAATAACTTTAGTTTTGTGAACAACTTAGAAACTTGTATTTTTTATTAATAATTTATTTGTATTTTTATTATATGTTTTGGAATAATTTAATGAAAATTAGAAAAAATTGCATATTTCTTTTTATATTTTCTTTGTTATTTGTCTCTTGCACTAAAAATGTGTATGAATCAATGTATCCAACATTAACTGATGGAAAATATGATAGCGAATTTCCATACTATGATGTTTCTGCAGAACTGGAAAATGTAATTCAAAGTGTAAAACTGCTTAATGTTATTGCTTTTTATAAAAGTTATGAGTTTGACCGCAATAGTAAAATAAAAGAAGAGAATGTTAACAGCGAAACAATTAAATTTAAGACAATTGGAACAAGCAATTTTGAACAGACTGCTTCTGGTACTGCAACATTAATTTATAACAGTTTTGGTTATGTTGCATTTATTACCTGTGCACATATAATTGATTTTCCTGATACAATTATTACATATTTTATTGACGAAAATCGTAATTTAACCGATATAATTCAAAGTATATCAATTAAAGAAAATCAGATAAATTATGTCAGCGATCTTCCACATGGAGGCGATGTAGAAATAATTACTCAGGATTCTCAATTAGATTTAGCAATCGTTGGTAATAAATTTAAAGAAGACGAAGTAAAGTTTTTAAAAGTATTCGAATATCCTGGTGGGCGAGCAAAGGAGCTGCAATGGGGTTCTTTTGTTTATGTTATCGGTTTTCCGATGAATTATAAGTTAGTTACTAAGGGAATAGTTAGCAGTCCAAATATTGATAGCAAAGGTTCATTTGTAATTGATGCAGCGTTCAATCGTGGTTTTAGTGGTGGAATCGTTCTCGCTATTAGAGATGGTATTCCGAATTTTGAATTAGTCGGACTAGTCAAATCGGTTCCTGCGTTTTATGAATACTATCTTAAACCAGTACCTGGAGATGAACGGATAAATTTCAACCCACTCATCCCTTATGAAGGGAATATTTATATTGACAAAAGAATTAATATAACATTCGGAATCACAAAGGTAATTTCTATTGAGGTTGTGAGAGATTACATAAAAGATAATTTTGATATTTTAAAAAAGAAAGGATATTATTTGGAGGATGTGTTTATGGAAAAAGCAAAGCTGAATGAATAAATTTTTCATTTGCTTTTAAGAATATTTGTAAATTTATAAAGTATTTAAAAATCTTTATGAAAAACCTGTTATTGAAGTTAATAAAATTTAATGTTTTTAAAACATTATAATATTTGGATAATGGAATATCTGAATCAATGACAAAAAAATACTTATCATATTTATTCAAGACATATCAAAAAGGCGATGCAAGAGAGGAATCTTATTACAAGCATCTTGCCGATTTTATTATTGAGGTCTCGGATACAAAACGAAAGAAAAAGATTGATGTAACCATTCTTCCGAAACAAACAGAAGCTGGAAATCCCGATTTCCGTATTTGGGATGGCAGACAAAAAATAATCGGTTACATTGAAGCTAAAGATTTAGGTGTTGATCTTGACAGAATTGAGGACAGCGAGCAACTTGAAAGATATTTGTCAACTTTCCCGAATGTTATTTTAACAAACTTCACAGAATTTCGTTTTTACAGAAACGGCGAAAGAATAGAAAAAATATCAATTGCTCGTCCATTTGTTATTAAAAAACTTTCCACTGTTCCGCCGCTTGAAAACGAAGATAAATTATTTGAACTGCTCGAAAGATTTTTAGACTTCTCACTGCCCAAAACTTACACAGCCAAAACTCTTGCTGTTGAACTTGCAAAAAGAACAAAGTTTTTAAAAGATGAAATTGTTAGCGAAGAATTAAAACTCGGCACAAAATCAATTCACGGTTTTTATGATGCGTTCAAAGAGTTTTTAATTGCCGGAATAAATGAAAGTGAATTTGCCGATCTTTATTCGCAGACAATTACTTACGGTTTGTTCGCAGCTCGTCTCCGTGCAGAAAAAGATTTTAACAGAAAACTTGCTTATTCATACATTCCAAAATCTATCGGAATTTTAAGGGATGTTTTCAAATTTATTTCTTTGGAAGATTTGCCCCAACAAATGGAAATAATAATTGATGATATTGCGGAAGTTCTTAATGTTGCAGATGCAAAGAAAATTCTCGATCAATATTATCACGAAGGAAAAGGAAGCGATCCTGTATTACATTTTTACGAAACATTCCTTTCAGTTTATGATCCAACAACAAGAGAGAAACGGGGTGTTTATTATACTCCCGAACCTGTAGTATCATTTATTGTTCGATCACTTCATCAAATTCTTAAAGATAAGTTTAATATGTCAGATGGTCTTGCTTCAAAGAATGTAACTTTGCTTGACCCCGCTGGTGGAACACTTGGTTTTTTGGCAAAAGCAATTGAAACAGCTGTTGAAGAATTTGAAAGCAAATACGGCAAAGGCGCTGTTAAAACATTTCTTAAAGAACAGATTCTACAAAACTGTTATTCATTTGAATTGATGATGGCTCCTTATGCAATCGGGCATATGAAAATGTCTTTTCTTTTGGAAGAACTTGGCTACAGAATGGAAGATGATGAGCGTGTAAAATATTATTTAACCAACACTCTCGAAATGAAAGAACTTGATGAATCTAAATTTCCTGGAATGTCATCTCTTTCCACAGAAAGCCACGAAGCCGGAAAAGTTAAAAAGCAAGTTCCAATTCTTGTTATTCTCGGCAATCCGCCTTATTCGGGTCATTCCTCAAATACGGGCGAATGGATTTCGGATGTAATTAAGGAATATTATCAAGTTGATGGAAAACCGCTTGGCGAAAAAAATCCGAAATGGCTTCAAGATGATTATGTTAAGTTCATTCGTTTTTCTCAATGGAAAATTGATGAAGCCGGTGAAGGTGTTTTAGGGTTTATTACAAACCACAGTTATCTCGATAATCCTACTTTCAGAGGTATGCGGCAATCTTTGATGAATAGTTTTGATGAAATTTATATTCTCGATTTACATGGAAATAGTTTAAAGAAAGAGAAAGCTCCCGATGGAGGCAAAGATGAAAATGTGTTTGACATAAAACAAGGCGTAGCTGTTTGTTTTATGATTAAGTATAAAAAGATGAATGAAAACCGATGAATCGGTTTTTCGTTGTTTCTTTTTTCTCACGACTGAAGTCGTGGGTTAGAAAGAACCGATGGATTTATCTGCGAATATAATCCACGGTTTTAATCGTAAAATATAAGAAGAATATTAACCCACGGATTTATCCGTGGGTAACAAAAGTAAAATTAATAATTAAAACCGTTTCAACGGTTTGTGGAAGTAAATGAATGCCACATTCACTAACTAAAATATGGATACACTTAATCTTCGGAACAAAGGAAAGAATGCCATTCATAAAAGAATCCTTTGAAAAGAAATTGTATGAATATATAAAACAGATAATTGAGAGTGACTTTAAAAGTTTGTTATATACAATAAATGGAACTTCCGACCATATTCATATTCTTATGCTTCAAAATCAAAATTACTCCATAGCAGATTTTGCAAAAAATATTAAAGGAAATTCTTCTCACTGGATAAATCAAAATGGATTTCTGAAAGCTAAATTTGCCTGGCAAACGGGTTACGGCGCTTTCTCGGTTAGTGAATCTATGATTGAGGATGTAAAAAAGTATATCTTGAATCAGAAAGAGCACCATAGAAAAATTAGTTTTGCGGAAGAGTATAAAAAGTTTGAAGAAAAATATGGATTGGTTAATGAAAACCGATGAATCGGTTTAGGTATATCTGTCGTTTTTTGTTTCCCCACGACTGA
>JAFGID010000221.1 GCA_016929735.1 Ignavibacteriales bacterium
GCTAATTGTTTTGCATCTGGATTTGGAACCACAGCGCAATCTGCGAATGAATAAAATTTTTCTGGAAATATCATTATAAAGAAACTAGAAACTATCGAACATCCTTCAGGCATACCGACACATTGTATTCCTGCTTTCATTACATCTGCAGTAGAAGCAAATGAACCTGCAACTGAACCATTAGCCATTCCTTCCTTTAGCATCATTGCGGCAAAGAAAATATCTCTCTTCATCGTTTCTCGTGCTTCCTCAATTGTCATGCCTTTATGCTTTCTAAGATTATAGTATAGATTAGCAAAATCGCTAAGTTTGTCAGATTTTTCTTGATCAATAATTCTTACACCTTGAAGATTGACTTTTAAGTTCTTTGCATTTTCTTGAATTTTATTTTCGTTGCCAAGAATTATTACATTAACAATTTCTTCTTTTGTCAAAATTTCCGCTGCTTTGAGAACTCTTTCATCATGTGATTCGGGTAGCAAAATTGTTTTCTTCTTTTGTTTTGCTTTGTTTTTAATTTCATTGATTAAATTCATTGCTGACATTTTTCACTCCTAATTTATTACTGTTAAAATATTTTTAGTATTTGTATCCAAATGAATTTATATAAGAAGATGACACAGAGAATATTAGCTTTTTTATATAATAAACACCAAAGACACCCAATCCTCCTTCAATGTTGGAATAATCAAAACCATCTAATATTACTGACAATCCTTCAGACGAACCAGTTATCGACATATAATAAGGTGCTAGTTCATTGTTGAGTAATAATAATTCAAAAACTACTTTTTTTATTGTATAATTTTGTTTGTTTGGATCATTCTTTGAAATATCTTTAAATGTTTTATCAATAGCAGATTGTGTATAAACTATCATTGGAAATTTGACTATTGATGGATAGTAGGGGACATACTCATCATCTACAAGAAGATATTCTGTCGGAATAACTTGAGACTTATCCACTTGAATTCCGTTTTCAAATTTTTCATAATATATTTTAAGACGCGGATAGAATACTAAATTCTCGCTATTTTTATAATAGTAATCCCATTGAATACCGACACGTCCATCGTTCTCAGGTATATTTTGGTCGCTGTATTGAAAAGTGAAATTTGTAAGCCGCGGTGTACGTGTTTCAGAACTTAAAATTTTACCATTAGGCAGAGTTATTTTTAACTGTAAACTTTTGTTTTCGTTAGGTTTAAAGTTATTTAAATAATAAAATCGAATTGGCGTCTTATATCTTGAAGTGTCTGTTCTTGTTGCAGTTGAATCTTTAAATGTGTAAGTTGTATTTTCATGAATAATATTAATTTCTGCTCCTTGAATTGAAGGATCGTTAGTGTTTTCATATGGTTCGACCCCGGATATATAATAACTTTTAAATAAAGTTGCCGTCTGATAATTAGTATCACCGGATAATATACAGTAAGCAATATATTGTTCTTCAAATTGTGTCTTTGGATTGAATCCTTCTTCACAAAATGTAAAGAGAAATATTATGACAATAGAAAATGTATATGTGAAAATTTTTATCATATTTCAATCTTAATATTTGCTGATGGTAAAAATGGTAACATATTTATTCTTTCTCCGGTTTTTCGGTCGTAATAAAAAATATTAGCTCTATCATATAAATTAATAATATTAAAATCCAAAAAGAATTTTAAGATGCCAATCTGTATTTTCTTTGATAGGCTAAAATCTAATCTATGATAATCGGGTAATCTTCCCAAATTTTTATCAGCCAAACTAATATAGGGAATGTAAGGGTCAAATATAAGATTCTGAGTTAAAGGATCTTGAAAATATAATTTGTCATAATAGCCAAGAATTTGAGTAAAAGGGTAGCCTGAATTATAGAACCAGGCTATGCTCGTTTTCCATCCTGCACCGAGATTAAATTCGAAAGAAAAATTGATATTATGACGTGAATCATACCTTGGATAATAGATCCTCTCATAAATTTTTTTATATGCCCAACTTAGTGTGTAAGAGGTTGTAATATTTATTGGTTCTTTTTGAAAACTAATACTTGTTTCAATTCCATAAGAGTAACCCATACCTGCAATCAGATCTTTGTCTGTAGGAAAAAATTTTCTCTCATTAACTGCAGAGAAATTGTTAATATGTTTATAATATGCTTCAACGTTTAAGAAAAAGTTTTGCAAAAAATTAGACTCGATACCAGCTATGTAATGAATTGCCTGCGGTGGATTTAAGTAATTAGGTGTTACGACCCAAGGTTCGAATACTGTAAGTATTTCATCCTCGTCGGATAAAGTAATTAATTCTTGGTTGTAAACACCCCACGCTAATTTCAATGCGACTTCAGGAATAAACCTATAAGTCAGATTTACTCTGGGTTCAAAGAAATATTCTCCTGAGGTTCCGGCTGCTAGTCTTGTAAGATTAAGACGACTGCCAAATTCAATACCGAAATTTCCAAATCTCATTAATTTGTATTTGGCAAAAAGACTTATATTAGACCCTTGAGTTTTAATATCAGTTAGGAAACCTCTATTATCTTCCAAATATAATGTTGAGTATAATTCTGTAATCTTAAAACCAGCTGCAAATTCGTCTTTGGAATCGGATAAATAATTGAAATTAGCATCAAAAGTATAATCTTTTATTTCGTTATCTTGAATTCGTTTATTGCTATAATTAGGTTCAACCTTTCCCCTAAAATTGCTATGATAAAAACTGATCTCGTAATAAAGTGGGCTGTCTGTAACTTGATAGTATTTTATACCCCATATTTTATTACCCCACCAAAAATCTTCCTTAAAAGGATTATCGTAGTTTAATATATCCTTGCTGAAAAAACCGTGTGCAATGAAATTCGCATTTTTGAAAATCTTATCATTTAAAAAATTTACTTTGAATGAAAGATCATAAAAGTTAATTGGAGTATGCTTATTATTAAGAAACTTCTTTAAAATTTCGTTTGAATAACTTTTTCTACCTGTTATAATAAATGATCCGTCCGGTATTGGACCCTGTAACATAAATTTACCAGCGAGAAAACTTGCTGAAGCAGAACCACTATAGTCATTTCGGTTACCGTCTTTGGTAATTAATCTTAACACACTGGAAATTCTCCCGCTATATTCAGTGGGGAAGCCGCCTTTATAGAACTCTGCCGATTTTATCATTTCTGGGTCAACTACACCAAACAAACCTAACGAATGAAATGGACTGTATATGGGAGCATCATTAATTAATACAAGATTTTGATTGCTTGAACCTCCTCTAACGAAATATCTTGCAGAGACATCACCACTCGATTGAACACCTGCAATATATTGTAATGAACGAAATATGTCAGTCTCAACACCTTTTGGCAATGTTTCTATTTCCTTTATGTTAATTAATTTAAGGCTTACATCTATTTCATTTTCTAATTTTATACGTTCCCCGGTTTTTTCGATTGTTTGCATTTCGAATCCCGTAGGGGATAGTTTGATATTTAATTCGGTTATTTTATCTCTACTAACAAATGCGGTTAAACTTTTTGATTGATAACCAACGTAAGACACAATAATCGTATAGGTTTTATTAGCGGGTATTGAGGTTATAGTATAAAGACCTTTAGAGTCAGTAGCAGTGCCTTTATTTAGTTCCTTTATCAAAACGTTAGCAAATGGAAGTGCTTCTCGACTTGTTGAATCAACAACCGTTCCTCTAAGTGTTCCAATTTCTTGAGAATAAAGTTGTGAATTAAAAAAGTAAAAAAAAGAAATTGTTATTAAGGTGATTATAAGATTTTTTTTCACGAGCAATATTAAACAATATTTTATTTTTCAATATACAAAAATAAGAAAAACAAAGTTAGTACCCAATTTTAAGCAAATCACCTTTTCTAAATTTTGTTAATCCTTTATCACTGGTAGTTATCCATAAATTATCATCTTTATCAATAATTACAGAATTGGTTTTATCGGAAGGAAGACCTGAATTATCTATCCTAAAAAAGGTTTTTTGATTTTTATTATCAATTAATAAGAGTCCTTTAGTAGTTGCTGCCCAGATGTTATTGTTTTTTGTTGATACTGCAATGTCTGAAATTGCTGGTCGAGTTATATTATCATAATAAGAAGTCCAATTGTTTCCGTCATAAATAGAGATACCTCCATAAGTACCGCTCATGGATGACATATAATGTCCAACAAATATTCTATTATCCTGAGTAATTTCGAGGCATGAGATAGAAGAAAATAAATAACCACTTAAAGAATCAAAAGTATTATTATAGTATGTCCATAACCCCCAAGTTTCAGTACCAATCCAAATAACATCATTATTATCTACAGCCACACACGATAAATAATTGCTGGATAATCTTGAATTACCTCTATGAAAATGAGTCCAGTTAACTCCATTGAATTTATACAGACCATTTCTTGTTGCAATCCATGCATTACCTTGACTATCAAAATCAATAGATGAAACAATACTATTGCCTATGTTAGGACTAAAATCATACCAGGATGTTCCATCAAATTTTACAAGCCCTTTTAAAGTTCCAATCCATAAATTGTTAGTTTTATCTAATTTTATTGTAGATATGATATTAGAATGCAAATAATATTCCTCTCCAATAAATTGTGTCCACTGAAGGTTCTTAAATTTTAGAAGTCCACTTCTTGAACCGATCCATAAACAATTTCTATTAATATCTTCAATTACAATTTTTTGCAAATCTTCAGGACAA
>JAFGID010000222.1 GCA_016929735.1 Ignavibacteriales bacterium
ATATCCGCATTGCCGGTTTGAATGTTAAAAGGCGAAGAATTCTTTACTATTGAATTTGTTATACCTATGACTTGTTCAATTATTTTAGGGGAATTGTTGCTCAGATTTGAGATATTAATATTTTGAGCATAAATATTAATAAGAAAAAAACTAACAAGTGGAATATACTTTTTCACTTTTACCTCTTGAACAATATATATCATATTATTCGTCTATGTTAATAAATTACATCCGTTAAGAGTTCTCATCTCAGAAATAACATCTTTTCTATTTCTTTATATCCCTCTTAATTATTTGCTTTTATTTGATGCTAATAAACTGCCAAAGTTTCAAGGAAAAGCAATAATTATTTTTTAAACTTATCTTATTATTATTTGTGTGATAATTATTACTTATGTTGCATTTGATTATCTGTATGCTCCTTGCAAATATACCTTAATTTGTAACCTTACTTGTGGTATTCCTAAATAAATATATGCTTTACCTCCTCTTGGTTCTAAATCATAATTATAAGGTGCACCCACGATTATATCTGCAACACCATTACAATTTATATCTCCCGCATTTGACACCGAATAACCAAATTGATCGTCATCATTTTCCCCATCAATGATAATGTCTGGTATATTATCCATACTATTTCCACCATAATAAATATATACTCTACCTTGACTTGATAAATATCCTTTAGCACCAATAATTAAATCCGAATAACCATCGCTATTCACATCTCCAGCGTTTGAAACTGAATAGCCAAAAACATCATTCGCAGCTTCTCCTTTGATAATAACATCGGCACCATTATTCATTCTGTCTCCACCATAATAAATATACGCCCGCCCCATTAATGCATTATAATAATAAGCTCCAACAACAACATCAGAATAACCATCACCATTTACGTCTCCGGCTGTTGATACTGAAAGACCGAACCGTTCGTTTAATGAATCCGCAGTCATAATAACATCTGCAGTTTCATCCATATAACTTCCACCATAAAATATGTATGCCCTACCTTGATACGAATTATAACGATATGCCCCAACTATAACATCAGAATAACCATCGCCTTCCACATCTCCTGCTGTTGAAACTGATGTACCGAAAAAATTACTTGTTGTTTCTCCAATTAATGTAACATCGGCTACACTGTCCATGCTGGTACCACCATGATAAATATAAGCACTACCAGTACTTGAAGAATAGCGACTAGCTCCAACTATTACATCAGAATAACCATCACCGTTTACATCTCCCGCGTCAGATACTGATATACCATAATAAACCGCCCCTTGTCCTGTCATTATTAAATCAGCTATATTATCCATATTACTCCCACCATAATAGATATATGCTCTACCAGTATTTCCACTATAGCCATAAGCACCAACTATTATATCGGAATAACCGTCATGATTTAAATCGCCTGCAGTCGACGATGAGTAACCAAAAGAATTATCTTCTGCTTCACCAGTCATAATTACATCTGCAATATTATCCATACCAAAACCTCCATAATAAATATATGCCTGTCCTTGGAATGAATTATAATGATAAGCTCCAACTATAATATCAGAATAACCATCACCGTTTACATCTCCTGCGTCTGAGACCGATATTCCGAAATTATTATCTTCACCTTCTCCTGTCATTGTTAAATCTTCAACATTATCCATGCTATTACTGCCATAATAAATATATACTTTACCAAAGTTTGATGTATTTCCATCTGCTCCTACAATGACATCCTCATATCCGTCATTATTAACATCACCAACATTAGATAGTGCATACGCAAAATCATCACCGTCCATTTCTCCGGTCATTATAACATCTGCAACATCATTCATATTAATACCGCCATAATATATATATGCCCTACCTTTATATGCAAATGAGATATACCCGTCAGCTCCAACTATTACGTCATCATAACCATCGTTATTTACATCCCCTGCCGTTGATACTGACCATCCAAATTCATCACCTGGGTTTTCACCTGTCATATACTTATCAGCGACACCATTCATTGGATTACCTCCATAAAAAATATAAGTTCTGCCCCTAGTCTCATTAAACCCATATGCGCCAACTATTACATCATCATAGGGATCGTTGTTCACATTTCCAGCGTTTGAAACAGAATAACCAAACTCATCACCATCCGATCCTCCGTTCATTATCACATCCGGAAGTGTATCCATACTGCTACTGCTACCACCATAAAATATGTATGCCCGACCTTTATAATTACCGTATGAAGGTGAACCAATTATTATGTCATCACATCCATCATTATTAACATCACCGGCTTTAGAAACTGACTCACCAAAACGACAATCTGCTTCTTCTCCAGTCATTATTCCATCGGCAATAGTGTCCATATTACTGCCACCATAATAAACATAGACCCGACCTTGATATGAATTATAACGGCAAGCTCCAATTATTATATCATCATAACCGTCATTGTTCATATCGCCTGCTGTTGATACTGACCACCCAAAATAATTTTTTATCGTTTCACCTGTCATTACTATATCAGGTAGATTATCCATACTAATTCCACCATAGTATATACATACCCGACCTTGTCCGTTATTATAACCATCGGCTCCTAAAATCACATCATCAAATCCATCATTATTTACATCACCTGCTGTAGAAATAGAATAGCCGAAATCACCAGTTAACTCATTTCCTGTTATTATTACATCGGCAATAGTATCCATGGTACTACCACCATAATAAATATATATCCGACCATACGAACCATAATAAGATCCAACCATGATATCTGGGTTACCATCACCATTTACATCCCCTGCATCAGAAACTGAAGTTCCGAAATAAGAAGAAGCTACTATATTTCTCTCAGCGAATGTATAATCGGCTTCATCATCCTCTAAATTCATTGGTGAATGCCTAATATCTTTTTTTTCGTTTTTTGTAAAATTACTTGGATCAAGAAAATATTCCGTTGCTAAATTCCCATAAAATGTTTCTTCAATTTTTTGTAACTGCTTTTTTGTCAGCTTAATATTCAAATCGTCCTGCTCAAGCAGTTCGTTAAATACTACCGGATCTATTTTACCCAATAATATTAATTCTTCAACTTCCGATTTTTGTACTTCTCCACTCCTTATTGCATCAGCGAGCATTAAAGCATCGTTAAGCAAGTCTTGTGGTATCTTTGTTTGAGCATATAATGAATTAAAGGAAAATAAAAGAAGGAAAATTGCACTGATTCGTTTCATTTCTCACCCCTAAAAAATATTAAATTTACATGTAAAGTTAACTAAATTATAAATGAATTTTGCATTTTAATTTTAAGATTCAATACATTTTGACATATCAATATCTTCAAGTTATTATGTTTGAAAATCAGCAATAAGTTTCATAAACTAAATTTTAGACCAAACATTCATTTGTCTTTTTTAATTTCTTCAAATCCACAACATTTATTTTAGTAGTAACATTTTTTTGATTTCTATGTTTTCATCTGTCATTAGACTATAAAAATAAATTCCACTTGACAGCTTGCTTCCATCAAATTCAACCTCATAAGTTCCGGATGCTTGTCCTTTATTCACTAACGTCGCAATTTCCTGACCTAGGGTATTATACACTTTAAGAGTTATTAACCCCCCTTGATCCCCCCTTTGATTAAGGGGGGAAACTGGTATGGTGTATCTTATTTTCGTTGTTGGGTTGAATGGATTAGGAAAATTTTGAAACAATTGAAATGCTTTTGGTAACAAATTCGTTTCTTTATCAACGTTAAGTAATGAAGAAAAATCAACTACATAAGCATCAACACTTGTATCTATTTCAACATCCTGACTCCAATTGCTTCCAAATAAAATTTTTGTTCCACTTCGGTTGATTGTTGCGTGTGGTTCTGCCCAATATACGCTATTATCTCTATCAGGCGTTGTCGGCGAAAACCTTCTGCTGTGATGATGTGCGATTCGTTGAACATCTCCGCTACCATCTAATTTAACCGCGAAAATTTCATCTTCGAACGGAAGCCAACTTAAGCTATCATGAGTTAATCTTGCTTCGCCGTCAAATGTGCTTATGAAACACCATTCACTTCTTTCCTCGTTCCTACAGGAGATATGACAGTCAAACATCCAGGAAAATTCAATTAAGTTCGTAATAGTACCATCCGATAATTTAATTTTTTTAACAAATGTTGAATTAGTTTGGTCATCGTAATAGTCCATTATTAATACTTCATCTCCAAGTTGATCAATTGTTAAATCACTGTGACCATATCCTAAAGGTTTTTGCCAAATAAAATTCAAGTTCCTGTCATATACTTCGACACCCTGATATCTTCCTGTGTCAGAGGTTGCATAATCAACTACTACATAATTCCCCAAAGGTGATATAGAGACCCAATCAAAACTCTCCAAAGCATGAGGAAGAGCCAAAGTCGATATTACAGAATTCAATTGAAAATCAAAAACATTCAGGGCAATAAAATGTGTGCAGGTATCATAAGTTTGACCTACAAAAGCATAATACCTTCCATCCCGTGAAAGATTTCCTTCACCTCGTGTATTTACCCAAGTATATTGTGGAAATAATTTAATCTCAGTAATGTTATCGCTCGTAATGTCATAAGACTTAATGATACTATCAGGTGAAAATATCAATAAATTCGGATTGGTAGAATGCCAGAAAATATCTTCACCCTCAAGACCTATTAAGACTTTAATATAATTATATGTCAATGCATCATACAGATAAGATTGTCCGTTTGCAGATATAAATAAAATTTTCGTTTCATCTGCATTCCATGCTTGTCTTTTCGAATATTGGGGAAAAGTACCAGCCGTGGGAAAATATTTCGCATCTGTTATACGCATAACCTGTGAATTAAATTTCGGATCAAAATAAGGTGTTTTGACATTTGGTTTTAATATGTTTGCTTGGTACACTGGATCATGATGTGTAACGAATTGTCCGTTAACAATTCTGAAAGCAAGAAAAGTTAACAAAATCAAAAGGACACTTTTTTGATTAAAGCGATTCATAAATTCCTCCCAAAATTTATAAGTGATTTCTAAAATATTTCGATTAATTATCCGAAACAAAGAAAAACACTTTATTAAAATAACAAATTTTGTTTTATTTTGATAGTGTAATATTTTTAATTTTCAAAATGAAAAAAGATAAAATTCTGATTTTAATTATTGCTTTTAGTTTTTTCCTTCGACTAGGTTTTATTTTTATCATTCCACCTTGGCAATCAGCAGATGAATATGCTCATTACTGGGTAATGGATAGCATTGCAGAGACTAATACTCTGCCAATACCTAACGAAGAATTCTTTTCCTACGAAGCATTTCAACCTCCTTTATATTACTCGTTTTGTGCAATTTTAATTAAAATATTTCAACCAGATGATACTTTACCATTTAAAATTAATCATCTTCCTGTAGCTTTGATTTTTCTCAGATTAATTTCTGTGCTCGCTGGATTATTGATAATATATTTCTCATACAAGATATTTTTAAACATTCCAAATATTTCTGAGACTGACGCTTTAATTGGTGCAACCTTTATTTCATTAATTCCGACTTTTATCGGGACCACATCAACTTTGAACAATGATGCATTTGTAATTTTATTTTCGACAATAAGCATTTTTTATATTACAAAGAATACTTTCAACAAAGCAGAAATAATCAAGGCATCAATTTGGGCAGCAATTGCAATTCTGACAAAATTAAACGGTATCGTTTTATTGACAATTATACTTTTCCGAATAATCTGGGATGAAAGAAAAAGTATAAAAAGAATACTTACCAAAAGTTTATTAGCAATATCAATTACATCAATAGGTATTTTCCTAATATTGCTTAGGAACATCTTTCAATATGATGAAATTTTAGTAACAGACCCTGGATATACTAAAGATTTTACCTTTTCTATTGAATATGTGATTTACGCAATTCGAAATTTGATGTGGAGTTTCTGGTTAGCTTTCGGAAGATTTTATCAAATAACACCCCCTGCATATGTTTATGTAATAACGATTATTCCGTTTCTAATTTTAGCAATTTGGGGATTATTTAAAAATTTCAGAAGATACAATTTTATTTTTATCATATCGCTTTTTGCTATTACAATAAATACAATTATTTCATTGTATTACACTTTGTCATATCCCATTGGAGCTTCAACCAGTTGGGGCAAAAATCTTTATCCCGTTATTTCTCTGATTGTAATTTTATTGGTTATCAGTTGGAATTATCTTTTAAAAAATCATTCAATAAAGATTACCTCGTTTGCTATTATTTTAATGCTAATCGGAATTGTTTGGGTCCTATTCCAATATTAACTTATAACATTTTTATTTCCAAAAATTATCATTAAATTTGAATTATAAAAATTTAGCAACTTATATTATAATTTTTATGATAAAAT
>JAFGID010000223.1 GCA_016929735.1 Ignavibacteriales bacterium
GGAGAAAAAAGTCGTGTTGCCCTCGCAAAGATATTGTTGACCAAAGCAAATTTAATTGTACTTGACGAACCGACCAATCACCTTGATATGAAATCGAAAGAGATTTTACAAGATGCATTAGTTGATTTCTCAGGAACATTGATAATTGTTTCTCACGATATTGATTTTATTGCTCCGATTGCAAATAGAGTTATTGATATTCGAAACAAACAAATAAAATACTATTATGGAGGACTTGATTATTTCTTTCAAAAGAATGCTCTGGATAACGAGGCTGAAATAGCAAACAAAGAAAATAACATTTTATTAGTAAACCAAAGAAAAGAACAAAAAAGAATAGAAGCAGAGTTGCGTCAAAAAAAATATACTGTAACAAAAGATTTGAAACATAAGATTAAATCAATTGAAAATAAAATTGATGATTGTGAAAATAAAAAACTTGAAATAGAGAAAGAGCTAATCGAATTAAATCAATCAAATAATTTTAAGTTAATAGCAGAAAAATCTGAATCTTACAAAATTATAAAAACCGATTTAGAAAATTTTTATTCAGAATGGACTACTCTTCATAATCAATTGGAAGAGATCGAAAAGAGTTTTAACTAAATTATTTTAAAAATTCTTCTACTAGAGCAATCCCACCATAAAGAGCAGCATCGTCGCCTAATTTTGTTGTAATTATATTTACATACTTTCCAGGTTCGGGTAACACCGCAGCATAAAAGCTGTCTTTAATAATAGGAAGCATTGAATCTCCCATTGCTTCAATAACTCCTCCACCTAGAACAATAGTATCAATATTTAAAAGAGTTGTAATGCTACCAAGGACCGCACCTATTATTTTGCTTGCCTTAGTAATACTTTTAACAGCAATTTTATCTTTTTTACTTACGGCATCGGCTAAGTTTTTACTTTTTATTTTTTGTTTCTTAATAACACTTTTTAAAATACTCTTTTTACCTTTTCCAATTTCTTTTTTAATATATTCAACGATTGCAGGCCGACCAGCTAACAATTCAAAAGTAGATGATTCTGGCTTCGTATCTAAGTCACCCATCTCAGCAACCTTGATGTGACCGATTTCCCCAGCATAGTATGTTGAACCTCTAAATAACTGTCCATTAAAAAAGAAGGCACCGCCAATCCCAGTTCCAACAAATACAACCAACATATTATTTACTTTATCTTTTAGTTCAATAATTTTAATTCCTAATCCGCCAAGATTCACATCGTTTTCGATTAAGACAGGTATATTGAAATATTTTTGAAGTGCATTTTTTATGTTGAAATTTTTTATCTTCAAATTAGGAGCTACGCCAATAACTCCGGTACGTGGATTAACAGTACCGGGTACTCCAAGGCATATTGCCTTTATCTGTTCTTCCTTCAGATTTGTTTGACTTGTAGCATCTTTTATTGATTCTGCAATACATTTAACAATAAAGTTTTTACCTTTTTCAACATCAGTTGCCACTTTGACTCGACAAATTATTTTATTATGAGCGTCCATCAGAGCTGTAAGTATTTTAGTACCACCAAGATCAACTGAACAGATATATTCATTATTCAATATATTACTCCTATTCAAATTACAATTTAAAATAAAAAGAAGTAGTCAATAAAATTGACTACTTCTAAAAACAAATAATTAATTTATCTAGGTATAATTTCTACCAAAGCGCTTGTCATTGTATTTCTGTCAGTATCTAATAAGAATACACGATAGAATCCTGGAGTATCAAAACCGATTCCTGGGAAATAGATGTAAGTCATATCAGCATCAACATCAAAAGGGAAATCATCGTAATACTCGAATTTACCAGTACTCATATTCAACTTATCAATCTGAATTGTTACTTCGGTATAATAAATTGGGAAAGCTAAACGAACCATAGCTGTAATCTCGCCAGTAGTAAATCTGTCAGAGCAGTCAACTTCTCCACCATCATATTTCACACAGAAATACATGATGTCGCAATCTTGTGCCTTTACATCGTTGTTTTGGATAAAAATAAATCCAAGTACAAACGCCAATAAAAATAATTTCTTCACTTGTTCCTCCTTTAAGGTTTTGTTTGTAGATTATTTTTTCTAAAATGTAATAAAACTTTATATTTGCTTTGAAAATATAAAAAAATAAATTTAATAATCAATAAACAATTTTATATTTTTTCTTAAAAAATTGTAAATGCTAAATAAATTAAATATTAAACCACTTAAAATGCTTAGTCAAAATTATTTAACTGACCAAGGTACAATCTTAAAAATAATAAAGCATTTAGACATTAAGGAAAATGATTTGTTCCTAGAAATTGGTCCTGGTCAGGGTGCTTTTACAAGAGAGATTTATAAAACTTGTAAAAATTTTATTGCAGTTGAATTTGATAATAGGGTCATTCACATTTTACAAGAATTATTTACCAATGTTAAAATACTTAATAAGGATTTTTTGAAATTCAATTTTTCAAAGTATTACTGCACTGATAAAAAAGTACGAATTTTTGGTAGTATTCCCTACAATATTACATCTCCAATAATATTCAAACTTATCGAAAATCGTAATTTTATATATGATTGCAATTTAATTGTTCAAGACGAAGTGGCTAAAAGGATGGTTGCAAAAATCAGAACCAAGGTTTATGGTATTTATACCGTTCTGTTAAATTATTTTTCAGATATTAAATATAACTTTAAAATATCAAATACAGTTTTTTTTCCAAAGCCAAAGGTCAATTCAGCTTTAATAACCATTAGATTTAAAGAAAAAAATAATAATGCAACAGATGATGAATTATTTATAAAATTAGTAAAAGCTTCATTTGCTAATAGAAGGAAAATCTTAAAAAATTCATTAAGTAATAGTATATTTGCAAGTATAAATTTTTCAGAAATGTCAAATCTTTTAATCAGACGCGCTGAAGAATTAGAAATTAATGACTTCATAAGGTTGACATTGCATGTTCAAAAGCAAATCAAAGAAAGAAAAGGTTAAGGAAGTAATATCAGTCAGGGATATTATTCAGGTTGATAGAGAAATACTTGAAAATATATCTAATCTTATTGAGATTGGAGCAGAAAAAAGTCTTCTTAATATTTTTGCCGACCTCCATCCCGCCGATATCGCAGAAATTATTAATCGCTTAGATTTTGATGATGCAAAATATGCATTTAATATTCTTAGTACTGAAGATGCTAGTGATGTATTACTTGAATTAGACGATAATCTACGAGAAAAAATTCTTAAGGAGACAGCACCAGATAAGATATCTGACTTAGTGGATGAACTTGAAACAGACGATGCAACAGATATTGTAAGTGAATTACCTGATGATGTAGCAGACCACGTCCTCAAAACAATGGACAAAGAAGATTCAATTGAAGTTAAGGAATTGTTGAAATATCCTGAAGATTCTGCCGGTGGTTTAATGAACAGTGATTTTGTCTATGTGTATGACACAGCTACAATTAAAGGAGCAATTAGAGAATTAAGAAAACATTCTGAAGAATACGAACACATTTATTATGTTTATGTATTAACCAAAGAGGATAAATTAGTAGGTGTAATTTCTATAAAATCTTTACTATTAAATGATCCAAGAACACGGGTCAAAAATATAATGGAGGAAGATTTAATTTATATTACGCCAGAAGTAGATCAGGAAAAAGTTGCACAAATAATGGAAAAGTATGACCTGGTTTCTATTCCCGTTGTTGATTCAGAAAAAGTCATGCTTGGTCGTATTACAATCGATGACATAGTTGATGTTATTCACGAAGAAGCTTCAGAAGATATACAACGTATTGCAGGTTTGTCAGAAGAACAAGAAAAAAGCGATTCAGCATTAAGAGTTTCTCGTATTCGTCTGCCTTGGTTATTTGTCGGATTATTCGGTGAGTTAATGAATGCTTTAATACTCTCCAATTATCAGGATATGCTTGAAAAATTTGTTATCGCAACTTTCTTTTTTCCAGTAATTATGGCAGTAGGGGGTAGTTCAGGAACACAAGCAGCTATTGTAATGGTGAGAGGTTTCAGTACCGGTGATGTTTGGATTAGTGAGAGCTTAAAAAAATTGACAAAAGAATTTTTTGTTGCTCTACTTAATGGTTTAATTTTAAGTGCCGTCTTATTTGGAATAACATATTACTTTTTTCAAGACCAGTTGAATTTTATTATTGTACTATCCATTTCTTTTACTGTAGTAATTGTTATTGCAACAATGCTAGGTGCTTTCATTCCAATTATATTAAAAAAGCTGGGTGCTGATCCGGCAATTGCAACTGGTCCGTTCGTTACTACCTTAAATGATATTCTCGGTCTTTCCGTTTACTTGATATTTGTCACAATTTTCATTACCTAAATATTTTATTCATCAGTGAATCATTCCTATGCGAGATAATCAACAAATAAAATTAATGTTTGATAAAATCGCTTATCGCTATGATATATTAAATCATATATTAAGTTTTGGAGTTGATAAATACTGGCGTAGAAAAGCTATTAAACTGACAAACATTTCAAATAACAGTTTAGTTTTAGACTTAGCTTGTGGTTCAGGTGATTTTAGTAAAGTAATTTTAAAATATGAACCAAAATTTATTGTTGGTATTGATGTTTCAAAAGTTATGCTTGGAAAATTTAAACGAAAATTAAATTCTCTATCAACTATACAAGCGATTGCTGAGGCAATACCTCTTAAGAGCAATTCATTTACGAACATTATTATTGCATTCGGAGTAAGGAATTTTTATAATATAAATAAAGCATTGAAAAATTGTTATGATATTCTTCAATTTAATGGCAAATTAACGATTCTTGAATTTCAGTTGCCAA
>JAFGID010000224.1 GCA_016929735.1 Ignavibacteriales bacterium
TCTCAGTTTTGCTTCAGTTTCCAACCAGTATTCATTCAGCGAGTCTATTCTATCGAGTTTACCGAATTTGTGAGTGAAATATCCCAATGCTCGTTGCAATTCATCATAAGAGTTCATATCAAATACTTTATAATAATCGGTAAGCACTTCTTTTAATTCTTTTCCCAACAAATCATAATGTTCATCTGCTAATCCGAGCACATTTGCACCAAATGCTCTTAAATGAATACAAAACAAATAATAATGCGGTGGGAAATGTGGAGAAAGAAAAACAAAATTCATTTTTTACCTAATGTTAAAAATTAATTGTTGCAAATGTAGTAAACCAGATATTTTCCACCAAAATAAAAAAAGAATTTTATTTTTTCTTAAATAGATACACAACAACTACAAGCAAAATCATGGAAGCAATAATATAAATCCAAACCGGTGTCTCTTTCAATTTGAATGGTTTGAAAGTAGCATAGATATATTTCCCTCTTCCTATCTCATCATGTGAATATTGCCAAACAAGTTTATTGTTATCTCGCTCCATAGCGTTATGTTCTAAAATGTCTCCCGGAATGTAGTACGTATATGAGATAGAAAATTTTTGCTTACCAATCCCAAATCCGGTTGCAAATGACGGAATAAATTGAGAAAAGATTTTTGTGTTTTCTGACCCGTCGCGGAAAGAAAATTCGCAATAGCTAAGCGCATTTATAGATTTTAATGAATCAAAATGCTCAAAGGAAAATTGAATTTTTGCATGAAAGGTACTGTCATTATCATCTTTGTAAACTTCAACAAAATTAATTTCGGTAAAAGATGCTTCGAATTCTTTAGATAATGAATCTGAGTTGAACATACCAAGTTCTTTGAAGATAACCGAATCCTTGTCAGATTTCCAACTCGTCCAGTAATGAATATACATTTTTCCTGAGCCGTCAATTTTTAAAGTTGTAACTTGTTCATAATGAAGACAACTAGTAAGTGAAAATACGATTAATAAAATGAGCAGTATGGTATTTTGTTTCATAACTTTTTTTTCCAGATAATTAACATAAAAAAATAAATTTGATATATTAAAATAAAAATTTGTTATTAAGAAGTCATTTTATATTTTTGCACTTGTTAATTTTTTATTGTATTCAGATTATGCCAACTTACGATTATAAATGCACAAAATGCGGTTATTTATTCGAGCAATTCCAACAGATGACAGAAAAACCTTTAGAGAATTGCCCTCTTTGCAAAGGAAAACTTAAAAGATTAATTGGTGCTGGAGCAGGTCCTATTTTTAAGGGTTCTGGTTTCTATCAGACTGACTATAAATCAAAACCTAAGGTTGATAGTTCGCAAATTAAGGATTCAAAGGCAGAAAAGAAATAAAAATCTATGACTGAATCTTTTACTAATAATTTCCTATGTAAAAAGAATAAAATACTTGCTTTCATTCTATTAACATTGTTTCTGAACTTCAATAAACTACATTCACAGGATTTAATTTCTGATGATGACCATAAAATTGGTTTTCAATTTGGTTATGGGACTCAGGATCTTTTATCTGTAGATTACTACTACATAGTATATTTACTTCAAGTTCAATATTTTTATTCCATCCTATCAAACGAAGAATGGTCAGTAGAAATTACCGCTCAACCACAATTCAACCTGACATTATATAAGCAGATAGATTTTTCAAATTCCATTGAGGATGGTTATGAAATGGGATTAAATTTTGGAATTGTTGTTAGAAAAAATTTCTTTAATGATTTACTTTGGCTATATTTATTAGTAGGAACGGGTCCTCACTATACTTCAGGCACACCCGACAGACAAGCGAGTGGCTTTATCTTTTCAGATAATTTTTTTATTGGTTTAAATTTTCGAATTGTTGACAATTTCCACTTGGATTTACGAACAGGTATAAGACATATTAGCAATGCAGATTTGGAAGAACCCAATTCTGGATTAAACAATTTTATTATTGATTCAGGATTTTTCATAACATTTTAAAAAGATAATTGGAATGTGTTTACTTCAATTTTCTGTCAATTTTTTGATTGCTACCTCAAATGTCGGAACAAAAACAATTTTACCGTGCTTATTACTCTCATAAATAAAATCATTTAAGCTTTTACTTTTATATTTTTCAAACTTTCCAATAAATGCGACATCAACTTTATAGTTAGTGAATTTTTGAAGAATTTCACCAGCAAGTTTTGTCTTAAGTTCGAAAAATTGTGGTGCAATGTTTTCCTCTCTTATGATTATTTTGCGAGAACCGAGGTAATCACATTCAGCCATTAAATCCAAACTATCTTGAACATCAGAAATAACAATTTCAGCAGAAATAATTTCCGCAATTAATATCTTTTCTATTTTATGAATTTCAATTTCCAATTACATTCAAAATTTATTAAATTAAAAAATTTATTTTCTATTTAAAAATCTGCACCTATTGAGAAATAATACTTAGGTGCTGAAGTCCTAATAAAATCATATGACCATGCAACATCAAATCTTAACAAGAAGAAGAGTAAATACATTCTAAAACCATAACCAGTACCTATTAATAAATCGTTAGTGATTAAATTGCCTGCACCTGTTTTTCTAAATAATTTCAACTCCTCATTCTTTTCCCAAGCGGTTCCTACATCTAAAAAGATTGTTCCCAGAATATTTTGAAATAGCAAAGGAAGTGGACCTGTCAGTAAGTATCTAACTACTGGTAATCTAAACTCAAGATTAAGTAACGAATATTTTGTTCCAATCTGTTGTGCGTAATCATATCCACGAAGAGGAAGAGCAGGAGTCATAAATGCAAAATCAGATGCATCTTCAAGAGGGATATATCCTGAAGCAAATCTATAATTAATCCAGCTATCAGTACCACCCAAGAAAAATCTTTGCGGATTACCTCCCATAGAATAACCACCCGACAATCTAATTGCAAAAGAATTATCATAAAAGAATCTGAAATATTTCCTATAATCCCATAGCACAGACACAAATGCACGTCGGCTTTTATCAATTCCGGGATTTCCGAATACTGTCATTTTGTATCGAGTACCCTGAATAGGTGATGTATAACCCCACATTACGTTATCGTGGACAAAACTAATAGAAGGGATAATAAAAGTAGAGTTATCGTTTGGAATTGTATAGTCATCCAAATTCTCAGCCGCCACAAAAAGACTACTTATGCTTGCATCAAAACGGTAGAACCTATCAATTGGTAAACTTGCTGATAA
>JAFGID010000225.1 GCA_016929735.1 Ignavibacteriales bacterium
AAACTGACCATAATCGGTTACCTGATCCCATCGAACAATACCACCTTCGCCCTCAACCACATCAATTGTTTTAACAAGGTCACCTCTAACAGTATAAATTCTTATCGTGCAAGGATTAGGAATATTCACAAACTGAATTTCATCTCCTTGTCCTGGCATTGATCTACCCTCACCTAGTACAAATGGATTGGGAACAACAAGGACCTCGTTCAAATTATCTTTTGGGGGTAATGTAGCAACAAAAGGTACTTCCATTCTGTTAGCAAAAATAGAAGATTCTAAAGGTGGAATATTATTAATCGTCTGTGCAGAACCAACCCAAGTTGCCTTTCCATTATCAAATGCAGTCAAAGCATAGTAATAAGACTTTCCTACGTCAACTGTTGAATCAATGAAAGTATAAGTAGAACCACTTAAATGGGCTGGAGAACCTTTAAAAACTGTATCAATTCTTGCCCAAGGTCCAATTGGTAAATAATCTGAACGATAGACCAAATAACCAGTAAGGTCGTATGTATTATCATCAGGATCAGAAATTAGTTCAGCTTCCGTTCCCCAAGTTAATACATTTGCAACTAATCGGGATTGGCGATAATAATCAATAGTAAACGTTGGTGCAGCAGGTGGGTCAGGATGATTCATACCATTTCTATAAGTTAATTCTGCCCTGCTAAGTGTTGCTTCAAATATTTTTTCACCATTTGTTTTTAAGTAAGAAAAATTGTACACTTTTGGTTGAATAGCAATATTATAATCGACCCCATCAACTGCTTCAACAAGTACTATTCTAACAGAATCCCCGGGATTTAAGTCCCAAGAACCAAGCGACATCCAGGTCCACATTCTATTCTTTTGCATATAGACAGTATCTCTTTTATCTGCAAGAAATTTTGGAACTATTGAAATGTCTTCTAAAATCGAATATTTACTATCTATATCCCCAACATTTGCCATAGGTCCACCCCAATCAGCAGAATTGCTACCTATAACCCATCCATTTTGTCTAACCCTCGTTTCTTGTCCACTTTTATTACGAGAAGCATAAAGTAATTTGAAGCCAACAAATCCGGGCGATAAATATTCACCTGATGGTTCATAACCTCCTGAAACTGTTGGAAGTAACCTTCCCATTGCTACCGAATACCCAAAGTCTTCCTTTCTTGATTCCCCCGTTACTGGAGAATTAACCGCCCATGCGTAAATAGCATTATTCTTATACTCAAATTTTACATTTCTTGCACCTGGAGTTTCATTTGGAAATAAAACAGTCCAGGAGCGATTATTTGTATGCATTCCATAATTTATCAATGCGATAAAATCTTTTAATGTATCTGCAACAAATCTTGGTGGATAAAGAGTCGGATTGTTTTGAATCTTTTGATTTATTTCATCAGCTATATTTTTAAAAATGTATTCGTAGATAATATAATTTTCATCTAATTTAGAACCACTCCATTGGTGAGCCCGTCTTGTAACTCTTATAGGTAACATGTGCCTTATCTGATAATCATCAGATAAATTATAGTTCATATTATATTCCCATACAGTTTCAAAAACTTCTTCACCTGCTAATGGATTTGATTGTAACCAGTAATTACTTTTATTTGGATATAGAGCAGTATGCTTGGTTACGATATATTTTTGAGAAGCATCAGTTGAAATAGAAGCACCACTAACCGACCAGTCTTCGACTGTAAGCACACTATCATCTGTTCTCTTGCAACCAACAAAAAAACCACCAGTTACAAGATAAGAAGGAGCACCTCCAATACTCTCATTAATTAAGGAAAGATCAAAACCGGGCCAATCAAGTCCAATCCCTACTCGACGCCAATCATTATAAGGGGGTCCGACTTTTGCATATCCAACGCTCTGCCAAAGTTTACCTCGTTTAAAAGTTAAAACGGTCGATTCAACTTGAGCAAACAAAAAATTATACGAAAATAATAGTAGCGTAATTAAGATTAAATTTCTTTTTTTCATCTATCTAAAAAAGTTAGTTTATAATTTATCAACTAAAAACCGATGCCTAATGTAAAAAATATTTGTCTGGGGATATTTAAATATTTTCTATACGGTGCAACAATATAACTTAAACGAGTAGGGTCATTGCCTGGATCTTCATAAGTAATATTGTTTTCTACCCAATCAGCAATTTCATAGCTGTCAGCTAGAGGTGTAAGAATTTTGTTATCAAATACATTCATAACACGTACTTGAAAAATCAATCTCATATCATCTACTTTAATATCTTTACTAATACTTAAATCAACATTAGTTTCTATTGGATATCTCCTATTATTGATAACATCTATTAATCCATACTCAGTAACATAAGTGTAAGGATTACCCGATTGAGCAGTATAGCTCATACTGATGCTAGTGTTTTCTAATATCTTAATTCCAAAAATTTCTGGTCCTTCATTTTCTTTAATAAAATAATTCACTAATGCTCTAAGGTTATGGGTTCTATCCCAAGAAGCTAAGAATTCCCCAGTATAATCCCTTGTTGCATATCCTCTTGTTCCATCTGGATAAACTCCTCTCGCTCCAAACGAACCAACTGTCGTTTGTGACAAACTATAGCTTAATCTGTAAGACCAGTTTGTTGCAGTAATTGTCTCGAAAATAACTTCAAGACCAACTGTTGAGCCGAATATATTATTAACAAAAGTATTGTACCAATAAAGGGGTGTTCCATCATTAGAAAAACCGGCTGAATATAAAGCACATCCAGTATATGATGCTACTTGTTGTGTCCCTACTTGTTTGGTTCGGTCATTGTAATATAAAGCTAAATCCAACCTATGATTGTCACCAATAACCTGCTGAATCCCGACTTCATAGTTAATGGTTAATTTTGGTTCTAAATTGGGATTACCAATAGTATTCCATCCTCTCCAAGTTCTTCTTGCGAGTGCTTGACTGAATATCGGCATAGAAGCAAAATGACCATAGTGAAATCTGAACGCTGTATTCTCGCCGATTGGGAAAGATACTCCAATACGTGGTAATAAGATATATTGAGTCTTTGAATTTTCTGTCGAAGGATCTCCAATATTTGTTGTTGAAGGGCCATCTGTTCCTGTATATAGGACATTGAACTTATCAAGTGGTACACCCGTCTGATAATTGAAAGCTTCTGCCCTGACACCAAAATTTGCAATCATACCCTCATATTCCATCCTATCTTGAACATATGCAGACAAACTAATAGGATAGGCAGTATAATATTCAGCAAAACCATTTCTTGCAACGTAAGAATTAGGTTGAAAACTTGAGTTAACTCCATTATTAAATAACTCGAAGTACGAAAAATTAATACCTGCTTTGAATAAATTTGATTCACTTATCTGACTTGTGTAGTCACTCTTTAAAACCCAATTATTTGAACGATTATCCTGATAATAATTGGTGCTGAAACTTTGTGGAGGGAAATAATATTTATCTTCCCACCAAGGACCATTTCTTAAAACAGTTCCGTTAGGATCATCATAAAAATCCAATCTATCTACAATCATTCCAAAACCGGCAAGATACCTGTAAGCAAGTTCATATTTTTCTGTTTGATGTGTTAATATGGCTTCAAGAAATGAATTGTTATTTATAGTATAAGTCCAGTTCAAAGATTGCTCAATATTCTGTTCCTCTCTAACTGGATCAAAAGCAATTAAGTATTTCTTTGATACACCTGGAGGAGTAAATGCTAATCCTGCATATCTTATATCTGATGAGCCTGACCATATTCCACCTTTATATTGCTTGAAACTTCCTTTCAATTTAAATTTATGCTCATTACTAGGCTGAAATGTTAAATTCAAAATATAGTTTTGCGTAATCTGAATTTTTTCTGGGGTAGGCAACCTCGTAGGATTCCTTTTGTATTCTCCAGAAAAATAAAATTTTAAAAGATTTGGATCTTTCCCAAGTGGTCCGCCAAATCCAAATAGATATCTTGTATAAGCATATTGACGATAATCATAGACACCTAAGATATGTTCG
>JAFGID010000226.1 GCA_016929735.1 Ignavibacteriales bacterium
GTTGCCGGATATTTATCGAAAGGCGGATGTGTTTATTCTCCCATCTCTTAGAGAGCCCTGGGGTCATGTTGTTACGGAAGCTGCTGCGTCCGGATTGCCATTGATTGTTAGTAATAAGGTGGGTTCTTCACCTGATTTGGTTAAACATGACGTAAACGGTTATATATATGAACCGAATAATATTAGGAAATTGGCAAAATATATTATGAAATTAGTATATAGTAGTAAACTTAGGAAGAAAATGGGTAAGGAATCGGAAAAAATTGCATCCAATTATAATTACGATAGAATGGTAAAGATGTTTCTGGACAACTTAGAATTATAAGTACCGTTTTTTAAAAAGTATCAACATGATCGAATTTACTAAAAGGGTTAAGAAAAATAATATATTATCTTCTTTGTACTATTTTTTTTACGCTTTTGGTAAACAATGTAGAATGAATCCCTTCGTTTTTATAAAAAATATCAATTGGTATTTTAAGGATTTAATTGAATATATCAGAATTAAAAAGATGGATAAATCCCAAAGTATTATCAATCTTATGCCTTATATAACAGATAAAAATGGGTTGCATAAAATTGATTATGTGTATTTTTTTCAGGATGCCTGGGCGGTGAGGAAAATATTTGAAATTAATCCCAAAGAACATGTGGATGTCGGTTCAAGTTTAAAGACAATGAGTATCGTTTCACAGGAAATTCCGGTTACGTTTATTGATATTCGAGGAGTTGATATTAAGCTTAAAGGTCTCAAATTTTTGAAAGGATCAATCCTTTCACTTCCATTCGTTTCAGGTAGTATAGAAAGTCTTTCTTCAATTTGTGTAGTTGAGCATATTGGTTTAGGTAGATATGGCGATCTGATTGATCCTGAGGGTGATAGAAAAGCTGCTCGAGAATTACAAAGAGTGCTTAAACAGGGAGGCAATTTATTAGTTACAGTTCCTGTGGACGAAAAATCTGGGATTCATTTTAATGCACACAGGACATTTACAAGAGAAGATGTACTTAACTTGTTCGATCAATGTAGATTGATCGAAGAAAAATATATCTATGGAAAAAGGTATTATTCGAGCTACTCGAAGACTAAAGGGTTTGGAACTGGACTCTTTCATTTTAGGAAGAAATTAAAATGATACAGATTAAACCAGAAGTAAAACACTTTATTAAATGTCCGAAATGTGATGCCAAGTTACCTTCGGAGAAAATAATATTTCAGGGGATTCATATAGTTGCAAAACATAAATGTAAGAAATGTGGAAAAATATATTACTCAGATCTTCCTGTTGGGCATGCAATTGATTATTCTTATATTATTGATTTGGAAGATAAACATATTTGGGGAAGTGATACGTCTGCAAAAAACTGGTTTGGAAAACCGCTTCTGAAGTCGTTTTTGGAACCTAATAACGATGATGTTGAATTAAATATTAAAGTAAATAAGAAAACAAATAGTGTGGTGATTCTGAATTGTTTAGATTATCTTTATGGACATAGTCTTTTAAAGTTGTTAAATACAGAAAGGTTAATAAATGATAGAAAAGATGTTGTTGTTATTGTCCCAATATTTTTGGAATGGATGATTCCAAAAGGAACTGCGGAAGTATGGGTTGTAAATCAGAATTTAGGGAAATCTTTAAATTACTATCCGGATTTAGATAAAAAGATTAAAAAGCAGCTTAAGAGATTTAAAACTGTTTATATAGACAAAGCATTTTCTCATCCTTCAATATTTGATATAAAAAAGTTCACAGGAATTGAAAAACATAATTTATTCAAGAAGAATTTCAGGGTATCTTTTATATGGAGGGAGGATAGACCTTGGTTTTTTAATGATTATATTGTTTATGGTTTAAAGAGAATAAAAGCACTTAAACCTATTGTGTTTTTGCAGTATCTTAAAGCAATACTACTCTTTAGATTATTAAAATATAAATTGCCCGATGCAAAATATACTGTAGTTGGAAAAGGTAAGAGTTTCTCTTTTCCGAAGTGGATAGACGACCAAAGAGTAGATAGATTTAATCCCAAAATCGAGAAGAAACTTTGCCGGATATATTCCGAAAGTAGAGTTGTAGTAGGTGTCCACGGATCAAACATATTACTACCGTCTGCACATGCTGGTATGGTTGTCGATCTACTTCCTGTTATGCGAATGGGAAATTTTGCTCAAGACGTTTTATATCAGGAAGAAAAAATTGATCCAAGGATGATATCCTTCAAATATAGATATTTCCCGATCTCTATAGGTGTATTTAATGTTGCGAAGAATATACAATCAATGATTATGGATTATAAAAAATCCTTGAAAAATTATCAGAAAACAAATGGATATTAGAAAAAAATTACCAAGACCAGTGAGAAGAATAACCTGGAATATTATAAGTTTTTATCAATACTTTCTATGGATAATTAAAGGAAAACCTTCACCTCCACCGCATATAGTTAAGGTTAATACAATAAAACGCTATGCAAAAGAGAATGATATTAGTAATTTTGTCGAAACGGGTACTTATCTTGGAGATACAATTGATGCTGTAGTAAATAATTTTAAAAAGATATATTCGATTGAGTTAAATAGAATTCTCTATAAAAGAGCAGTAAGACAGTTTGGAAAACATAGTAATGTAAAAATTATTCAAGGAGATAGTGCGTTAGAGTTAAGAAGTGTACTGAAAATATTAAAAGAACCAGCTTTATTTTGGCTTGATGCACACTATTCGGGAAAGGGAACATCCAAAGGTAAACAGGAGACTCCTATTGCCGATGAAGTTCAATCTGTACTCAATACAATAATTGGAAGTACAAGTATAATATTAATAGATGATGCAAGATTGTTTAAAGGTGAAAATGATTATCCGAAATTATCTGAATTTAAAAATTTCATTTCTAAAATATATAGCAAGAAGGTGGTAATAAAAAATGATATTATTGCAATTTACAATAGAAGCTCTGCTGATTAATAAGGTGTGTTATTAAAAAAGTAAAATATATTATATGCTGGATAAAATAAAGACAGTTATTAAATACCCTTCCTTATTTTTTTATTATCTGTTTAATTTAATAGAGAATAATAATAATTACAATATAGAAAAAAATGGTGAGGGTGTTTTTATTGGAAAGTTTTTTGATTGTTATCAATCCAAAAAGTTTAAGAAGCCTTTGATTGTATTTGACCTCGGTGCCGCAGAGGGTGAGTACTTTCAAAAGGTACTGGATTTATCAGATCGTCTTCAAGTTCAAATACATGCATTTGAGCCTTCTGTTTACTCCTATCATAAGTTGGTTAATAAATACAAAGATGTTAAAACGGTGTTGATAAACAATTTTGCTGTATCTGATAAGGCAGGGACTAGTTATTTATATTTTAATAAACAAGGAAGTGTTCATGGATCCCTAATAAAAAGGAGCAATCTCGTGATTAGTATGAATAAAAGATCCAAGGTGAAGAAAATAATTTTAGAAAAATACATTAAAGAAAATAAAATAAAACATATTCATCTTCTCAAAATGGATATAGAAGGAAGTGAAATGAATGCATTAAAAGGATTAGGTAAATATCTAGATAGCAATTTTATAGATTTTTTTCAGTTTGAGTATGGAGGAACAAACCTCGATTCTAGAACTAATCTACAAGATTTCTATAGTGTATTTACAAAAAAAGGTTTTGAGTTAACAAAGATATTAAGAAACCGGTTACAAAAGAGAGGATATCATCAGTGGATGGATAATTTCCAAATGTCCAATTATGTGGCAATTTCCAAAAATATTACTTCAAACATAATGAATATACTTTGCTAAAATATTAATTGGAAGTGTCTTTAACGATCTTTTTGAAATAATAAATTATTAAGAGAATATCTAGTATTATCAGTATTATAAATGGTATGTTGGGGATATCCCAGTAATAAAACGATCTTAACCACCAAAAATCTGGTATTCTTTCATATACTTGAGTGTGGATATGCCAGGTTTTCCATAGGTCTTTATTTGTTCCACCCCAATTATTATACTTATAGCCCATTACTCTTCCTAGATCAGATATATAGGGCACATCAATAGATTCCAAATTAATGTTTTCGCCGTTTATTTCCATCTTTTTAATTGCTAGAAGCTGTGAAGTTTCATCGTCATTTTTATCATTTGTCCATTCAAAGCTGATCTTAAGATCATTTCCATTTGTTTTTATAACACTTTCATTAATTGGTAGATTAATATATTCAGTATTTCCTACGTTAATTTTTTGATCTTTGTTAATAGTCTGATCGTTCAAAGTAAAAGTTAATATTGCACTCGA
>JAFGID010000227.1 GCA_016929735.1 Ignavibacteriales bacterium
TATTATAATGGGATTGGATTACCAATTTATGATTTGCTCGAGAAAAGTGATTTATATGAAAAAGAGGGGAAATATCAACATGCCTTTTGTACTCATATAGACAGGGAGGGGGATGTTCGCGTATTGTGTAATATAAAGCCTAATTACAGATGGATGGGCACAATGCTTCATGAATTTGGGCATGCGGTTTATGATAAATTTATTTCAAAGGAATTACCTTGGACACTTCGAAGTCCTGCTCATACATTCACTACGGAAGCAATTGCTATGTTATTTGGACGAATGGCAGCGAATCCACAATGGATGAAAGATGTATTGAACATTTCCGAGGAAGAGAAAAATAAAATTGCTGAAGAGTGCTTTAAGTCGCTGAAGTTACAACAGCTAATTTTTAGTCGTTGGTCGCAGGTAATGTATCGGTTCGAAAAAGAAATGTATTCAAATCCTGATCAAGATCTTAATAAATTGTGGTGGGATTTAGTGGAAAAATATCAAATGGTAAAAAAACCGGAAGGAAGAAATCAACCCGATTGGGCATCAAAAATTCACGTTGCACTTTATCCGGCATATTATCATAATTATTTGATGGGTGAATTACTATCCTCACAACTTTATTTTTATATTTTGAAAAATGTATTGAATGTTGAAAAATATGGTGATTTTAGTTTTAATAATGTTCAAGAGGTTGGTCAATATTTAAAAACTAAAATATTTGAACCAGGTCAAAAATATTATTGGAACAATATGATTGAAAAAGCTACGGGTGAAAAATTGACAGCAAAATATTATGCAAAGCAATTTGTTGAAGCAAATTAGTTATTATTATTAATATATTTAATAATTACTAGTTTTACAATTATAATAAACATCAGACAAAACTTTTATGGCCTTTTTTCGTCTTAATCTTACTTAAATAATATTTATCAATAATAGACTTAGGGTTATTTATGAACCAACTTAATCAGAAATTAGTGTCAAAATTTATTTTGATTCTAGTTTTATTATCTACAGGGTTGTATGCGCAAGGTATTTTTAAGGTTGACCTTGATACCGTTGCAGCAAGAAAATTTGATACGGGGAAAATGTGGACATTTGATTTTCCTCCTACAAATTATTTCGAATCAACTTACAATTTCAGACCCGGCGAAGATTGGTATGAGGACGTAAGACTTTCTGCTCTTAGGATACCGGGTTGTACTGCTTCTTTCATTTCAGAAGATGGCTTGGTAATGACAAATCATCATTGTGTTGATGGACTTCGAAGGCAAATTCAAAATGAAGGTGAGGATTTAAGCAAAACTTATTTTTATGCTACGACACTTGAGGAAGAAAGAAAAATACCAAATTATTATGCTGACCAGCTTGTCTTAATCGAAGATGTTACAGATATTATTTGGGAAGCTTATGAACAGGGTCAAACAGATGAAGAAAAAACAACGAATGTAGATGCAAAAATCAAAGAACTTCAAGAGCAGTATTCGGAAGAAACAGGGCTATTTTGTCAGGTAGTTACATTTTATAACGGCGGAAAATATTCTCTTTATGGTTATAAAAGATATCAAGATGTTCGAATGGTGTTTATTCCAGATTTTGAGATTGGTTCTTATGGCGGTGACCCGGACAACTTTACTTATCCACGTTATGATTTGGATTTTTCTTTTATGCGCGTATATGATGAGAATGGTAATCCAGTTAAAGCTAAAAATTATTTTGAGTGGAGCCAAGTTGATCCCACAAAAGATGATGTGTTGTTTACAATTGGCAATCCCGGTTCAACTAATAGATTGAAAACAGTTGCTCAATTGGAATTTTTGAGAGATTACTATTATAAAAATTTAGCATATCTATTTGATGGTCAATTTAATGGATATGAAAAATTAAAATCTTTTTATCCCGAAAGGACTGAGGAATTTGAAGCATTTAGAAGAAGAATTGGTAATGGTTGGAAATCAATAACCAATACATATAAATCTTTAAATGATGATTATCTCTTTGCCCGAAAGAAAGCATTTGAAAAAATGTTAATTCAAAAAGTAAACAGTGATACTGAGTTGAGAGAAAAGTATGGCCATGTTTGGAAAACAATTGAACAGGTTACTAACGAAAAAGGAAAACTTGCACCTGAGTTTTTTGCGTTATCTATTTTTGGCAGATTCGAATCTCAATATTTTACAATTGCAAATGCAATTCTTGAACTTGCCGAACAACTACAAAAACCGGAAGAAGAACGTGATCCGGCATATAAAGCTGAGGAACTGGAACAGACAATAGAAAATCTATTTCCTGCTCAATTTGATAAACCCGTACAGGATATGAAATTGAAAATCCGTTTGGATATGATACAAATGAATCTCGGCGATAATCATGAACTTGTGAGAAAAATGTTCAAAGGCAAAAAAGGAAATGATGCATATAAAAGTGTTTTAGAAAATTCTATTGTCGTTGATAGGGATAAAGTGTTTAAATTAAAGAATATGTCAGCTAAAGAAATCCTTGAACTTGATGACCCATTATTACATTTCACAAAATATGCTAACGAGAATTTGGAAAAAATCTCAGAAGATTTGCAGGAATTAAATAATACCGAATCTGCAATTGAAAATTTACTGGGGCAAGTTCAATACAAAGTATTTGGAACTTCAATACCCCCCGATGCAACATTTACTTTAAGAATAGGGGATGGGGTTATGAAGCATTATGAATATAATGGAACAGTTGCACCGACAAAAACAACCTTTTATGGAATGTATGACAGATATTACGGTTTCGATAAAGAATATCCTTGGGATTTACCCCAACTTTGGAAAAATCCAAATTCAGGATTGGATTTATCAACAACATTTAATTTTATATCAACCAACGATTTGGTCGGAGGAAGTTCCGGTAGTGCTGTTATAAACAAGAATCGTGAAGTTGTCGGAGTTGCATTTGATGGTAATATTGAAAGTCTATCAGGTGATTTTATTTATATGACAAATACAAACCGTGCAGTAATTGTATCAAGTGTTGGAATAATAAAAGCTTTAGAATATATTTATAAAGCAGATCGAATAGTTAGCGAATTGAAGACCGGAAAAATTAAATAATAATTTTCTATTTGAAGAAAAACCCGGTTCGTAGCCGGGTTTTTTTATTGTTCGGTTTTTTCCTCTTTCTTACTCTTCTTTTATATGTTAAATTTGTAATAAAAACTTATAAAAATATGTCCACTGAAAAAGACGACGAAGTATTAGGCAAAGCATACGATTCAAAATTGATGAAACGCTTACTTGGATATGCAAGACCTTATCTTAAATATCTTATTTTCGCAATTTTACTTAATATTGTCGTTGCTGGATTAGGACCCGTCAGACCATACCTTACAAAAGTTGCTGTTGATAATAATATAGCAAATAATGATTACGAAGGATTACTAATAATTACATTGCTTCTGCTTGGCTCCCTTTTGTTACAGTCGTTTATTCAATATTTGCTTACTTATTACACTCAATATATGGGTCAAAAAATCATTTACGATTTAAGATTAAAATTATTTGGACATATACAAAAACTTGCATTGAAATTTTTTGATAAAACACCTATCGGAAGATTAGTAACTAGGGTTACAAACGATGTTGAATCACTCAATGAATTGTTTTCGTCAGGTATTGTCATGGTATTCAGTGATGTTTTTATAATTATCTGGATACTTGGTTTTATGTTTTTTATGTCATGGCAACTGGCGTTGGTAACACTTAGCGTATTACCCATTTTAATTTATGCAACATTTTTATTCAGGAAAAAAGTCCGAAATGCATATAGAGATGTTCGATATCATCTTGCGAGATTGAATTCATATATGCAGGAAAGAATATCAGGAGTGCAGGTTATAAAAATATTTTTTAAAGAAGAATTTGAAAAAGAGAAATTTGCAGGAATAAATAAAGATCACAAATCTGCAAATATTAAATCAATATTTTATTACGCAGTGTTTTTCCCCACTGTTGAGCTTTTAAGTGCAATTGCTATAGGTCTGATAATATGGTATGGTGGTGGGCAGGTGATTCAAAACCATTTAACACTTGGTGTTTTAATCGCTTTTATTCAATATACCGAAATGTTCTTTAGGCCAATCAGAGATTTATCCGAGAAATATAATATTATGCAAACGGCAATGGCTTCTTCAGAAAGAATTTTCAAATTATTAGATAATGAAACATTTATTGAAAATCCAATTAATCCTATCCAGATAAATGATGTAAAAGGTAAAATCGAATTTCAAAATGTTTATTTTGCTTATAATCCAAATGAATATGTTCTAAAAAACATATCGTTTAGAATAGAGCCTGGTGAAGCCATTGCAATAGTCGGAGCAACAGGAGCAGGAAAAACGAGTATAATCAATTTATTTACTCGGTTTTATGATATTGAGAGAGGGAAAATTTTACTTGATGGAATTGATTTACGAGCTATTGATAAAAAGGAATTGCGAAAGCATATTTCAGTTGTTATGCAGGATGTGTTTTTATTCTCGGGAACAATTAAATCGAATATTAATTTAGGCAATGATGAAATCTCAGAAA
>JAFGID010000228.1 GCA_016929735.1 Ignavibacteriales bacterium
ATTGTTGAAAAATATTCAGTATTAAGTTGAAATGACGGAGTGCTTTTAGTGCCAATATTTTTTGCATAAAATACATTTCCACCTGAAGTTCCATAAAATAAATCTAAATCACTATCTCCATCTAAATCGCAAAATTCAGGCGTGTTCCAATATGTAGAAGATAAACCAGAGAATAAGGATGATTGATTGCTCCATACAGGCGCACTTGAATCCCCGATATTTTTATAGTAATAAATAGCCGTCCCATCTCTTCCAATTGTTAAATCATAATCTCCATCATTATCTAAATCTGCAAGTGTGGGATAAGAATTTAAACCGACATCAGGAATACCGACAACTAATGTGCTGTCCTTAACGAAATTTGGATTGTATTTATCACCAATATTTCTAAAACCTAATGTTATCCCTGGTTCAGGCTCGCCAAGAATTGCAGCACCAATTCCAACTAATAAATCATAATCGCCATCTCCATCTAAATCAGCAAAAGTAGGTTTTGCATCATCACCGGCAAACTGATTGACAAGCAGAAATACATTTGTATCTTGCTGAAATATTGCATTTATTGAGTCACCATTATTTTTATAATATAGCAATCCATAATAACCACCAATTATGAGGTCATAATCCTTATCACCATCAAGGTCGACCACTGTCGGATATTGTGTATTAATTTTTATTGCACCATAATAGAAAATAGAAGCAAGAAGTGAATCGTCTTTACAATATTTTGGAGATGTCGGAGAACCAATATTTTCGAAATAATCAACTTTATCATCATAATTTCCTAAGAATAAATCGTAGTCTCCGTCGTTGTCTATATCTGCAAAGGCAGGACAAGAAAAATTCTTTACTGAAACACCAAATGGATTGAAAACAGAATCGATTTTCTGCCAATATTGAGAATAAATATTTATAAAACAAAAGAATAAAATTGCTAATAATGATTTCACTTTTTACTCCTAATTTAAGTTTAAAATTGGCTGTTGATTTATTATCCAACAGCCAATCAAACATTTTTAACCTTCAGAACAAAGATTAAAAATTACACCCCTTTCTTACTCAGCCTTCCACTCATCTGACTTGATACGATATTTCTTTTCAAATTAGCAATATTTGCTGTTGGGTCAACTTCTTTCGGGCATGCTACCTGACAATTAAACATTGTATGACATCGAAAGACTCCTTGCTCATCTGCAACCATCGCTAATCTTTCGTCCTTTGCATGGTCCCGACTGTCAAGATAAAATCTGTTCACTTTTGCTAAAGCAGCGGGTCCCAAATATTCATCATTAAGTGCATTCATTCCACATGCAGCATAGCAGGATGCACAAAGAATGCAATCAATTACTTTATCTAAATGAGCTCTTTCATCTTGTGATTGAATCCGCTCTTTTCCAGTGATACTCTCTTTCCCGATTAAGTATGGTTTTATTGCTTTATATTTTTTCCAGAAAGGTGTCATATCAACATAAAGGTCTTTAATGATTTCAAGATTTGCAAGAGGTCTAATAATAATTTTCTCAGGCATTACTTTTAATTGCTGTTCACACGCAAGACAATACTTACCATTGATATGCATTGCACAGGAACCGCAAACTCCTTCTCGGCAAGATGAACGATATGCTAAACTTCCATCAATATTATCACGAATATAATTTAGTCCGTCAAGCACAGTTTGTCCTGGTATCCATTCGACTTTGTAGGTTTCAAATCTTGCTTTTTTATCTTGAGCAGAATCGAAACGAAAGACTTTGAATTTTTTTATATTTGCCATTTCTTAATCTCCAAAAAATTAATATTTTCTTTCTTTTGGTTCATAGAGAGAAGTATCAACATCCTTGTAAGATAGATCTGAAGTTTTTCCATTCCATTTTGCAACAGTATGTTTTAAGAATTTTTCATCATTTCTTTTTGGAAAATCTGTTCTGAAATGTGAACCGCGACTTTCTTCTCTGTTCAATGCACCTTTTAAAACTATTTCTGCCATATCAAGACTTCCTTTTAATTGAATTGCATCCAGTAATTCGAAATTTGCTTTTCTTGTTGAACTTAATAGTCTTATTTCGGGATATCGTTCTTTTAATGCCATAATTTCATCAAGTCCTTCCTTCATAGTACTTGCTTCTCTAAAAATATCTGCTTTCTCGTTCATTGTGCTGTTCATTTCTTTTCTTATCTGTGAGTGAGATTCTTTTCCTTTTGCATTTAATAAGTCAATAATTTTCGATTCTTCCTCTGATAATGCTTTGCTGTAAAGAGCATCATTCCCGGCACCAGCTCCACCTGCATTGATATATTTTGCTGCTTCTTCGCCGGCTATTTTTCCAAATACGATCGTATCTAACAAAGAGTTTCCACCTAATCTATTAGCTCCGTGAACGCTAATGCATGCACATTCTCCTGCAGCATAAAATCCTTTTACTTCACAGCCTGAACTTTCGTTTACATCAAGTCCGCCCATAGTATAATGCTGTCCGGGTGCAACGGGTATTAAATCGGTAATGGGATCAACACCTGCAAAATGTATTGCATGCATTCTTATTCCGGGTAGTCTTTCTAAAATTCTCTTTGCACCGAGATGTCTTAAATCAAGACCGATGTATTTATTTTCAATTCCTCTTCCTTCAAGAATTTCCCTTCTCATGTTTCTAGAGGTAATATCACGCGGAGCAACTTCCATCGCTTTAGCAGAGTCAGGATAGTTCGCTAAAAATCTTTCACCTTTATTATTTACAAGATAGCCACCTTCTCCCCTTGCTCCTTCTGTAATTAAGACGTTATTTGTTATTAATTCTGTTGGGTGAAATTGTATAAATTCCAAATCCTTAATTCCAATTCCTTCGTAATATGGAACAGCCATACCCCAACCAGTATTCGAATAAGCATTCGATGTTTTACCATAAACTCTACCTGAACCACCAGTAGCCCAAATTACTGCTTCCGATTTAAATATTTCTAATTCACCTGTGGTAATATTAAAGCCAACCACGCCACGACAGACATTGTTATCAACAAGCAATCTTGTCACGAACCATTCATCGTATATAGTCATTTCATTTCTTTCATTTTGAGTCTCGAATCGCATTGCTGTTTCAAATAAAGTATGTAACATAACATGTCCTGTTTTATCCGACGAATAACAGGTTCTGGGAAAGCCAGCA
>JAFGID010000229.1 GCA_016929735.1 Ignavibacteriales bacterium
ATATGTAGTTTCCAAAAAATAATATTTTTTTCCATTATGCGTCTTTGAATATCCACTTGCACTTGTGTTAACCCCAAGCATGGCATGACTATACTGATAACTCCAAAACATTACGCAGTCGATACCAAATTTTTCAAATAGAATATAAAGTAACATAGATTTAGTGTCGCAGTCCCCATATCTTTTTGAAATTGTTACTTTCCCTGGAATAATATCAAGATAATCACCAGGTCTTTTGTATGTAATATTTTGAACAAATGTCATCAGAAACAGCATTTTATCCTGATTTGAAAAACCCTCTTTAGAAAATATATCTTTAAATCCACTTACAATTTTATCAAATTTTGGGTGTTCAAAATTATAAAGTTTCGTGTAAACGGCATGCCAATATGCTCTATAATATTCAATAGAGCTTTTATTCTTAATATGTGAACAACCTAATTCTTTATCCGACATATTTTCTACTTGCTTAAGGTAGTTCAATGCCTGTTGAACTTCGTCAGTTGTTAATTTAAATGTTAAATTATACTTATTACTTTTCAAATTATTGTCAACATATTTCCAATTAAATGAAGATTGCGAAAAATTATCCCTTGTAGAGGTTGAAGTTGAGATTGTATAATTTTTTGTTGTAACATTTGTTCTCTGATTCGTATTTCTGTTCCCGCGCTGAAGAACAAATCCGACAGAAAAAATTGAACATAAAATAATTATTACACAAATAATTTTACCAAACGCTTGTTTGCGTTTCTCTGGTAAAGGAAGAACTTTCTTATTTAAGTTATTCATTTTATCCCCCAGATAAAATTAAAAACCAATGTCACCAAGTGATATTTGTGGGAATGGTACTAATGCATCTAATAGAGTTTTAATACCAGAATTTAATAATAATGCCATAGAAAGAATTACAATACTTAATAAAATGCTTACTGCAATATTATTACTCTTTATTTCTGCCATTTCATCTATTTTCTTAGTAAGCCACATAAATATTAACATTGCTATATAGATTCCAATAAATGAAATTACAGCGCTCAAAACGATATGACCAAGAATAACTCCAACAGTTTCAAGATAAGTCATAAAGGTTGCATCAGGATTTCTTAAAGTGATAGCAAATACCTGAACTGCCGGTTCGAGACTGGTTTTCATTATCAATACAACGGAAAAAATAATTGCACCAGTTAATATTGCAACTGCAACATTGTTCTTTTTCAATTCCTCCGATTCTTCAAATTTGAATGCAATTTTAACAAATATTTTAAAAGCGAGGAAAATAAAAATAATACCGATGAATAAAGATAAAATAATTTGCAGTGCACCGGATAATAAAAGAAAAGTATCCATTGTTAACCTCTTGAATTTTGATTATGTAATGAGTAAAAATAAGAAGTTTTAAGATAATCTACAAATTATTTTTACAACAAAATTTGACAAAACGTTTTCAAATAATTATTTTTGAATAAAAGTTCAATATTTTTTAGCAATGAGACATAAAGAAGGAAATAAAGGAAAGGATATAATAGAAGCTGCAATAACTTGTTTTGCAAAAAAAGGATACCATCATACTAAGATTATAGATATTGCAGTTTTGGCTAATGTTGCAGTAGGTAGCGTTTATGTATATTATAAAGACAAAGAAGATATCTTATTAAAAATATTTAAAAATTTATGGGATTCCATATATTTTAAAATATCTGAACTGTCAAAAAATTCCAACCTCTCACCAGAGAAAATGATAGCTGCGATGATTGATGACTTGTTTGATGCCTTTATAGAAAATCCGAATATAGCAATCGTGTTTGTAAACGAACAACCGCAGATAGCAAAAATATCACGCACTTTCTATAATAAATTATATGAAAGATATTTAGATATTGGAGAAGAATTTATTAAGAAAGGAATTGAGAAGAAAATATTTTCACAAGAGTTCAATATTAAGACTTTTAGGATATTTATTTTTGGTGCAATCCGACATTTAATTCACCATTGGGCTGAATCGAACGGAAAGGTTTCCCTATCAAAGATAAAAGAAGATGTAAAGTATCTTGTAAAAAATGGGATACTAGTGAGATAGTTTTCACCTCTCTTTTTTGCTTTTCTTATTAACTCATCTTACTATTTTGTCATATTGAGCGAAACAAAATATCTTTTCATTATAAGGATTAGATTCTTCATCTCGATAACTCGGGATTCAGAATGACGAGTTATTTTTAGGTGATTTCTTAATTATCTTAATAATTTTCTACAGTAAATCTTCTGCAATAAATTAATAATCAATTGCAAACTCATCAAACGTCAATAGTATTTTTTCATTCGTATTTTTTATATTTCACAGTTAATTTTAGTATTTTAATATTTTTAAGCATTTATAATGTCAGATTTACTAATTTTACAACTTGTAATATCCTTTTTTGCAGGTGGTATTTTTATCGCAGCACTTTCTTTTATTGCGGAGCGTGTGAGCAGCAAAATGAGTGGAATAATTCTTGCCATACCTTCAACTGCTGCTCTCGGTTTCTTTTTTATTGGATGGGTAGTATCTCCAGAATCAGTTGCAGAAATAGTTCCTGGGACACTTATACCTCTCGGTTTATGCGTTTTCTTTCCATTAACTTATATTTACTTTGCAAAATTTGCATCAAAATATATTAAAGACAAATCTATTCAGATTATCGTAAGCTTTTTAGTCGGAACAATTACTTGGTTACTTTTTGCTATTCCTCTGGTTATTGCAAAGATAAACGATTTATGGCTCGGTATTATTGGTTATTTTATTCTGATAACAATTGCACATATTCTTCTCAATCGTAAGGAATATCCAAGACCCAAAACACAAAAGTATTCTATGTTTCAGAAATTGTCTCGTGCTGCATTTGTGGGATTTTTTATTGTAATTGTTGTGTGGTTTGGTAAAACTTTAAGTCCATTTTGGGGAGGAGTACTTGCGATGTATCCAGTTGCTTTCTCATCTTCGCTAATGGTGCTGCATTGGTATTACGAACCAACAGCATTATTTCCCACGATGCAGAAAATTCCAATTGGCTCTATTTCCATTTTTGTATATAACATAACCGTTATGCTGCTATTTCCTCACATAGGATTTATTTGGGGAACACTTGCGGGCTATGTAACAAGTTTGCTTACATCATTTATCCTTGCTTTCAACGGTGATATAAAAGAGTCAGTAATTAATAAATTAGCACTAAATAAACGAGGAATAAAATGAAAGAAATAAAAATCCATATAGATGGACAATCTACGGATATAATTAATACTCCCGAGTTAATTGCAGTGCTTGATGTGTTAAATGGTGAAGAGGATAAAGAGGTACTTACACAAATTGGTTCGGATATTTCGGAAATAATTACTAATGGTAAAGAATTAAAATCCATTTTATCAGTATTATCACATAATAATAAGTTGTTATTATTTAAGCTATTGGGTGATAAACTTGCAAAAACTATAGGAAGAGCAAATGAACTAGCAGAGATACTCGCACTTTTAGCGGATGACAAATCAGAAGAAGCCTTAATTACCTCAATCGGGGTGAATGGATTACAAGGTCTAATATCAAATTCTGAAGAATTATCGTCTGTTCTGGAATGGGTCTACGACTCCTGTGATGATTTACTTCTGCAAACCATAGAAGATGATTATATAAAATCCATAATTCGATCGGGGTATGAACTTAGTTTAATTCTGCAGAGTTTGAATCATCCTGCACAATTAAGATTAATTGAAAAAATCGGATATGAATTCGTTATTTCAATAATACATACGCCAAAAGATTTTGCATTTCTCCTTAGAGCCACTCCTTCAGAAATAAGTATTAAATTAATTGATAATATCCCTCTTCAAGAATTAAGAAAAATTATTCGTAAAATTGAAGACTTAAAACAATACAAGGAATTTTTTGAAACAAATGAATATAATTACATAAAAAGGAGAATTGAATAGATGCCACATGAAAATTTACCTGATTGGGAAAGAAAGCCAGGGGTTAAAGGTTCATTAACACCTCTTTCAGGCAGTAAATATAAAATGATTGATGCACACTTGCATGTTGTGAATTTTGTTCAAGAAACTCCCGGCTATGAGATTCTGCTCCGTTCAATGAATAAAGCAGGTGTTGAGAAGGCGGTAATTTTTGGTCTGCCTGTAGTAAAACAATGGGCAGAGTTTGATAGGGAACCACCCAACTATTATTTGTCAAATGATAGCCGATGTTATTATTATCAGCTAACAGATATATTGGTATATAATTTTGTTAATGAAATGCCTACCATAGAACAAAACAGGTTCTACCCATTACTTTGCGGATTCAATCCGACTGATAAATTTGCAATTCGGGATGTTGAACGGACTTACAATATGTTTCCAGGATTTTGGAAAGGAATTGGAGAAGTACTACTGCGACACGATGACTTAACCGTATTCACTTATGGCGAACCACCCCGAGCAAATCACAAAGCTCTCATTCCGATTTTCGAATTTGCCGCAGATAGAAAACTTCCTGTTCTAATTCATCAAAATGTAAGTTCAGTCTCTAATCCGCACTACCCGATATATCTATACGAGTTAGAGGAAGCATTAAGAAATCATCCTAATACGGTTTTTGTTTTTGCACATTGTGGAATTTCCCGACGAATTAATGTTCCTTTTTATTATCAGATGATTGAAAGATTACTAGAACAATTTCCATTATTATATATGGATATTTCATGGATAATTTTTGATGAGATTATTTGTCCTTCGCAAGTTGCAGATAAAAAATGGATTGAGCTAATTGAAAAACACAGCGAAAGATTTTGTCTCGGTTCCGATTTAGTCACCCGTTTTGAAAGAATGGGAATGGAATTAAACCGCTATGATATTTTCCTTGATGAATTATCTGAAAATGCGAGAGCTAATGTTTGCTACAACACAGCAGAAAAAATTTATGGAGGAAAAAATGAATAAAAAATATTTATCAATTATTTTTTTACTTTGGTCATTCTCTTTTTTGTTAGCACATCAAGAGCCACCTAAGACACTCAAGGAAAAAGATAATTATGAAATTGCAAAAAGCAGAATTGTTAATTCTGAAATAAAAAAAATAACTACTTGGAATTATGAAATTGTGGATGGTAATTTAACCCAAAAAAAGGAAATGATATCAGTTCAGGAATATGATTTAAGCGGAAACATTATATCAATCGAAGAATACAAAAATGATTCCCTGCAGCGGATAGTTAGATATACTTATGATGATTTTGATAATCTAATTTATGATATTGATTACTCCCCAGATAATGTAATTCTTGAAAAAAATATTTTCCAATATGATTCTGAAGGACGAGTAATTTCAGGGCAGTCTTATGAGAAAGATGTTCTTACTTCTAATTTTAAATTCATCCAAGCGTATGATAAAAAAA
>JAFGID010000230.1 GCA_016929735.1 Ignavibacteriales bacterium
AAAAAATAAATGAGAAACTATATAATTAAAAGTTACAAAATACTATTCAAATATAAAAATATTTTTTGATATTTTTACTCTTGTTTTGCTTCTTCTGTATTTTCTTCTTTAACTTCTTCTTTTACTTCTTCAACTTTCTCTACTTTTTCTTCTTTCTTCAACTGAGATTCTTTCTGCTTCTTACTTTTTCTTTCAAGAAGTTTCTTTTGAATTTCAGATTTTCTTTGTTCTTTTAATGCTGTCCATTCTTCCATCTTTGCTTTAATTTCATCTTCCGTTAATCCTTTTCGAATTAATTCACGCTTTAAAAGAACACCAGCACCACTCAAAATATTCCTTACAGTATCAGTAGGTTGAGCACCAACATTTAGCCAATATAATGCTCTTTCGGAATTAATTTCTGTTGTAGAATTTTCTGATTTGGGATTATACAATCCAATCGTTTCAATAAATTTTCCATCGCGCGGTGATCTCGCATCGGCAACAACAACTCTATAAATAGGTTGTCTCTTCTTACCTAATCGCATTAATCTTAACTTAACTGCCAAGTTTTGTTTCCTCCAATTGTTTTCTTTTAACTGTATTTTATTGATTTAATATTTTTGAATTTATTCATACCTTTTGTATTAAAGGATTTCATCATCTTTTGCATTTCTGTAAATTGTTTCAGTAATCTATTAACATCCTGTATTGTATTACCACTACCTCTTGCTATCCTTAATCTTCTGCTTCCATTCAATATCTTTGGGTTATTCCTTTCTTTCTTTGTCATCGATTGAACTATCGACTCAACTTTCACCAATTGATTGTCTTCAACATTCATATTTTTAACTGCCGAGCCAACTCCGGGAATCATGCCAAGCAAAGATTTCAAAGAACCCATTTTTTTAATCATTTTGATTTGTTTTAAGAAATCATTAAAATCAAATTGATTTGACAATAATCTTTTCTCTAGATGCTCTGCTTCCCTATCATCAAATTGTTCTTGTGCTTTTTCAACAAATGTTACAACATCACCTTTACCCAATATTCTTGAAGCCAATCTATCGGGATGAAAAATCTCAATCATATCTAATTTTTCACCTGTGCTAATAAACTTGATCGGTTTATCAACCACAGCTTTAATAGATAAAGCACATCCTCCTTTCGCATCACCATCCAATTTTGTAAGAACAACACCATCAAATTCTATTGCATCATTGAAGGCTTTTGCAGAATTAACAGCATCCTGTCCAATCATAGAATCAACAACGAATAATATTTCATTAGGGTTTACAGATTTTTTTATATTCCTTATCTCCGTCATTAAATCTTCATCAATATGAAGTCGACCTGCTGTATCAATCACAATCATATTAAAATTATTTTCTTCTGCAAATTCTAAAGCTCTTTCCGAAATAGAAACTGGATTATTGCTTCCATTGATTGAAAAAACATCAATATTAACTTGCTTGCCTAATAATCTTAATTGTTCAATAGCCGCCGGTCTATAAATGTCTGCTGCGACTAAAAGAACTTTTCTATTATTCTTATTTAAATAATTTGCTAATTTAGCTGCAAAAGTGGTTTTTCCACAACCTTGTAGTCCAACCAACATAATTTTTGTAATCCCTGATGCATTAACCGATAATTCATGAACTTTGCTACCCATCAAAGAAATAAGTTCATCATTTATTATTTTTGTTATAAGTTGCCCCGGCGTAACAGAATTTAATACTTCTCTGCCGATAGCTTTAGTCTTAACATTATCTATAAAATCTTTGGCAACTTTGTAATTTACATCAGCATCTAGTAAAATTCTTCGTATCTCTCTTAAAGTATCTGAAATATTTTGCTCAGAAATTCTTCCCTGTCCAGTAATTTTTTTTATTGCTTTTTCAAGTTTATCGTTTAATATTTCAAACATAGTTAGCAATTATACGAAAAATAAGTCATTTTTTCAAGTTATTAATCGTTAATCAGGGCATTTGCACCACTAACTATCTCCAAAATCTCTCTTGTAATACTATCTTGACGTTTTTTATTGTATTCCGAAGAAAGTAACCTAATAATTTCTTTCGTGTTTTCTGTGGCCATATCCATCGCAAGCATTCTTGCCGATAATTCAGAAGCATAAGAATCTATTAAAACTTGCCATATTTCAGAACTCAAATATTTTGGTGTCAACGATTGAATCAAAGAACGAGTATCTGGTTCAAGAATATACTTCTCACACAAATTCTTATCACCTTGAGTGCAGTCGGATATTTTAAGCGGAAGAAATTGCTTACATCTTACTGTAGATTTCGCTGTGGATAAGAATTCATTATAAATTATATATACCTTGTCATATTTTAATTTTTGATAACTTTCACTAATAATTTTCGATAATTTTATCGAAATGTCATATTTCAATTCAACAAAAAGATGTAAATAATTACGTTCTATTTTGAATTTATTTTTCCTTAAATATTCGTACCCTTTCCGTCCTATACAAATAAATGAAACGTTCTCACTATCAAAATAATTCCTGTACTCAGGTATTATTTCATTTTCCAAATAACGAAATAAATTTAAATTAAAACTTCCACATAATCCCCTATCAGATGTAACAATAATAAATAGTATATTTTTTGTATCTCTTTCATCAAAATAAATATTGCCACTAACAGAGTTCAGTGTGCTAATTTCTGATAAGATGAATTTGAGATTATTAAAATAATTTTTAAAACTTAAAATATGTTGTTGTAATTTTCTAAGCCGAGCAACCGAAACCATTTTCATAGCTTTTGTAATCTGCTGAGTATTTTTAACTCCAGAAATTCTATTCTTAATATCTTTCAAGGAGGGCATTATAATACCTATTCAGAAGATTTGAACTTTTGTAAATATTCTAGAGCTGCTTTCCCAATAATTTCTTCGGATTCTTTAGATAAAGTTTTTGAAGAATTTATTTTTTCATAAATACCAGAATAATTAATTCTTATATACTCAATAACCTCATCCTGAAATCTCTTTATATCATTTATTTTAACGGATTCTAATAAATCTCTTATTCCCAAGTATACAATTATTACTTGTGTTACTACATCTATTGGATTATATTGGTTCTGTTTAAGTAACTCGACTAATCGAGCACCTTTAGCAAGTATTTTCTGTGTAGCTTTATCAAGCTCTGAACCAAATTTTGCAAAAGCTTCCAATTCTCGAAACTGAGCAAGGTCTATCTTCAATGAACCTGCAACTTTTTTCATCGCCTTTATCTGAGCATTTCCACCCACGCGAGAGACACTTATTCCTACATTAATAGCAGGTCTAACTCCGATATTGAATAGATTCGGTTCAAGATAAATTTGGCCGTCAGTAATAGAAATTACATTAGTTGGAATATAAGCAGCAACATCACCCTGTTGTGTTTCAATTATGGGAAGAGCGGTAAGACTACCTCCTCCAAGTTCATTAGATAATTTTGATGCTCTTTCAAGCAATCTGGAATGTAGATAAAATACATCTCCGGGATATGCTTCTCTTCCTGGCGGTCTTTTTAATAATAACGATAACTCACGATATGCTACAGCTTGTTTCGATAAATCATCATAAACGATTAAAGCATGTTCTTTATTATCCCTAAAATACTCACCCAGTGTAGCTCCTGAATAGGGTGCAATATACTGCAATGATGCGGGTGATGATGCAGGAGCAGAAATAACAGTAGTATATTCCATCGCTCCTGATGATTCGAGTTTTGAGACAACTTGAGCAATTGTAGAATTTTTTTGTCCGATTGCAACATAAATACAATACACAGGTTCAATGCCATACTTTTTGGCTTCATCTGTGTGAGTAAATTTTTGATTTATTATCGTGTCAATTGCAATGGTTGTTTTCCCCGTTTGTCTGTCGCCAATAATTAATTCTCTCTGCCCTCTTCCTATCGGCATCATTGAATCAATAGCTGTAATTCCAGTTTGAAGCGGCTCCTTGACTGGCTCCCTTTGAATAACACCGACAGCTTTTCTTTCAATGGGCATATATCTATCAAAATTTACTTTACCCTTACCATCAACAGGTTCACCCAGAGGATTTACAACTCTTCCTAACAAACCTTTACCAACAGGGAACGATGCAACCCGCTTTGTCCTTTTAACAACATCTCCTTCTTTGATTAAATTACTATCACCAAAAAGCACAACTCCTATATTATCTTCTTCAAGATTAAGCACCATACCCATTACATTATGTGGCAATTCGACAAGTTCACCAGCCATAACTTCTGAAAGTCCATAAATACGTGCTATTCCATCTCCGACTTGTAAAACAGTACCAATTTCATATATATCTATTTCAGTTTCAAAATTAGTAATTTGTTTTCTTAATATATTTGATATTTCTTCTGGTTTTATTCTACTCATAAATAATATTTAATTTTGAACAATTAATTTTTTCTTTAATTTATTAAATTGATTTTTTAGTGATGCATCAATAATTTTATCACCTATTTGAATTATAAATCCACCGATAAGATTTTTATCTTGAGTATAATCAACTTCAATTTTTTGTTTAGTAAACTTTTTAATTAATTGATTCACTTCGATTTTTTGCTTATCTGATAATGGAATGGAAGAACGAACCAAGACATTCGAATATCCCAACATTTCGTTTTTCAACTCTTTTATTCGGTTGATTATTAAGATTATATATTTCTCCCTATTCTTTTTGATGAGAAGAAGCAAAAGATTTAAAGTCTCTTTTGAAATAATTTGGGATAAAATAATAGTAACAACTTCTATTTTTTTTTCCTTTCGCAATGTAGGACTCAGATAAAATGCTTTAAACTCCTTGGATGTTCGAAAAACGTTATCAACGAAATTAACATCTTTCTCAATCTTATCCAAATTTTTCCTTGATAATGACTCGTCGAGAATTGCTTTAGCATATCTGGTTGTGAGTGTGGAATCATTCATTTAATTTTCCACTCATATTTTTAATATATTTATTAATAATTTGAGTATGTGCTTCTTTGTCTAATTTTTCTTTAATTACTTTTTCAGCAGACTCTATAGCAAGTAAAGCGATCTGGTCTTTCATCTGAGTATAAGCATCTATCTTTAATTTTTCAATCTCAATTTTGGCATCCTCGAGCATTTTTTTTGTTTCATTCTTTGTATCATCTAAAATCTGCTTTTTTAACTTTTCCGAATATTCACGACCTTGTGCGATAATTTCTTTTGCTTCAGTTTCTACATTTTTAATTTTTTCATTGGAAATATTTGCAAGTTTCTCAGCTTCCTCTTTTGCTTTTTCTGCTTTTTCTAAAGAATCTTTTATAAAATCTTCTCGATTTTCGAGTGATTTCAATATTGGTTTCCAGGCAAATTTCTTGAGGACTATTAAAAGTAAAATAAAAGTAATAGAAGTCCAAAATATGACACCGAAATTAATATCCAATATTCCAGTGGTTGATTCTTCTTCCTGTAGTATAACAGCTAAGTATGAAAAAATGGCAGCAATCATAATAAGACAAACTTATACTATTTGAAAAGCGCTAATAAACATATAATTAAAGCGAAAAAAGCAATACCTTCGATTAACGCAGCAGCAATAAGCATTGTTGTTCTAATATTATTTGCTGCTTCCGGTTGTCTACCGATTGAATCCATTGCGGCACTTGCTAATCTACTTATTCCAAATGCCCCGCCTATTACGGTTAAAGCTGCTGCTACTGCTGCTGCAATGTAGGTAAATTCCATATTTTTCTCCTTTTAATGTTCTTGATATATAGCTAATCCAATAAATAATGATGTTAACATTGTAAAAATATATGCTTGAATAAGAGCGACTAAAATTTCAAGCATTGTAATAAATAAAGAAAATAATACCGAAATAGGTATTACGAAAATTTCAGCAAAAAGGTATTGTTTGAATAAAAATATTAAGCTAAGTAGTACAAGCAATGCAATATGTCCTGCTGTCATATTCGCGAATAAACGAATAGCAAGAGCAAAAGGTTTAATAAATTGACTTAATATTTCAATTGGTATAATTATAATTGCTATAAAAAGATTTACTCCTTTTGGTACAAGTCCTTTAAAATATTGAACGAATCCATGTTTAATGATTCCACCCGCCTGAATTGCAATAAAAGAAAATATAGCCAAAGTTCCCGTTACAGAAATATTTGCTGTAGGAGTAGAACTATAAGGTATTAATCCTATTATGTTTAAAGTAATGATTAAGAAAAAAACTGTTAATAAATAAGGTAGCAATCTTTTGTAATATTTTCCAATAGTAGGTTTAACGATTTCATCGCGTACAAAAATAATGATTATCTCAATCAGGTTGGTAAATCCTTTTGGAATTTGCGATCTTTTATAAGACTTTACAACGTATAACAATAAAAAAATAAGAATTATTGATGCAACCCACAAATATATCACATGTTTAGTGATGGAAATATCTATCCCAAATAAATTAATTTGTGGAAGATGGATTGTTCCCATTGGTTCAAACGAAATTTCTTTACTGTCCAATACATGGCGGTAGATCCAATCGTTTTGATTGCTGGAAGTTTTTTGTATTGTATCACTAATTGTCGTTGTAAAGTTATTCATAAAAAATCTCAGTTCAAAAATTCATACTTAAACAGAATATTTCAATCATAAATTTTATATTTCTGAATAACAAATTCAAATTTGTAAAAAGATAATTTATCTATTCAAACTGATTATTGTTTGACTTTTTTTTATCAAGTTCAATTATTGTTCTAATAAATCTATATATACCTGTAAAAGTACCGAGAAAAGACAAAGTCACCGTTATGAAAGGGAAAGTATCCAGATTATCATCAAGCAGTTTTCCAAGAAAAAATGCAATAAGAATTGTAACGGCTAATTGTGTCCCGATATTAAAATAATATGTTAGTCCCTTTGGAAAACCATTATTATTTTGATTCGAGTTTTTTGTCTTTGTCATCTAATTTACTATATATATTTGTTGTTGCTGCCTCGCCACTCATTCTACTCTTACCATCAAACCTAGTTCCTTCTTCCATTACTAGTATCTTGCTAGCTAAATCTCCTTTTACAACGGCTTTAGTACCTAGAACGATCTTTTCACTTGCAGCTATTGTTCCCTCAAAACGACCATTCAAAATGATATTATTAATTTTTACATCACCTTTTAATTCAGCGGTTTCTCCTACAACTAAACTTCCCTCAACTGTTACGTTTCCAATAATTTTACCGTCTACCCTAAGATTTCCTTTTGAGTGAATATTTCCTTCTACCTTCATTCCTTGGCTAATTACGCCAATTTCTTTTGAATATTCAGCTTCTTTTTTGCCTAACATTTTTTTAGTCCCCTAAATTTATTATTATTATTCTTGGATTTATTGGTTTACCATTTTTCCATATTTCAAAATGAAGATGCGGGCCTGTGGTATTAGTACCAGTATTACCACTTAATCCAATTACCTCACTTTGATGAACATACTCTCTTGCTTTTTTAGTCAGTGCTGATAAATGCTTATAGATTGATAAGTAACCGTTATTATGCTCAATAATTATAACATTACCATCTTTAACCGTATAATCAGAAAAAATAATTAACCCACCAGCCGAAGCCATTACGGGTGTATTTTGTTTACATCCAAAATCAATTCCCATATGCCCTATCTGGGAACTAAATTCACGTATTACTATTCCAGCACAAGGTCTGATAAAAAATATTTTTACTGTATCATTATTAGAAATTTTTGATTCCGACCATTTTTTATAGATGGAGAAAATATTTCCTTCGAAAGGATTTATTGGTTCCGTTTTTAACGAATCATAAATCACTTCTATCGAATCAATTGTTGTATCTGTTTTTGATATTATGTATGTATATTTTAAATTTTTATTATCACGACTAATGGATTGTAATTCTTTCATCAATACACTTATTCTCTCTTCGAGATAATCAATTTTTTCAACTTGCTGCCTTAGTTGATTATTTCCGACGTGAATTACAAGTTCATTCAATGGAGTATAAAAAATAAGAATAAAAGAGAATAACAGGGAAACAAGAAATACTAGAACAAAGAATAATAATATTTTAAGGATTCCTAGATTGATTATCTTCATTCCTCCATCAGGAAAATCAAATAATATCTGAATATTGGATTTAAAATATTTTGTTATACTTTTAAAATTCATAGTGTTGATATTTTTATATGCAAATATATAAAGAAAAAAGTAAATTTTCTTTTATCGGTTCAACATTTGATGAATATAAGTAATAATTTTTTGTGGACTTAATAAATGTGCACATCGAAAAGTTTTAATAGGACACTTTTTATGTCCGTGGATTCCACAAGGTTTACATTCTAAGTCCTCATAACTTAAATATTGACTTCTTTCGTTATAAGGATAAAAACCAAAATTAGGTGTTGTTGAACAATATATAGTTAAGACTGGAATATTTGCGCACATAGCCATATGAGTAGGTGCACTATCATTACAAACTAATAGTTCACAATATTTAAATAATTCAATTGTTTCAATAATATTAAAATCTCCCGCCGTTGAGATGATATTATCATTATATAAATTTTTAATACCGCAACAGTATTTTTTATCATTTTCTCCACCAATTAATACAATAAAAAATCCTTTGGCAATTAGTTCATTAATAATTTTGACGAAATAGTCCTTAGGATATGTCTTTGTGAACCAGACAGATGCAGGAGCAATAGCAATAATTTTTCTGTTTGTTATTGATTTTACAAAAAGTTGTATTTTCTCTAAAATTTTTCTTTCTGTTTTAATAACTGGAAGAATCTTCCAATTTTTAATTAAATCATCATTTTCTAAAAGGGATAAATCCCTCTGTACCTCATGGTAATCAAGTCTATATTTCACTATTTTTTTATAAACAAAACTCATCGAGGAAATATCAAATCCAACAGAGTTCTTTACTTTTAATGCCCAAACAATTAGAGAAGTTCGGAAGGAGCGATGAGGTGAAATTACTTTTGTATAATTATTACTTTTTAACTTTTTCGCTAATTTTATCGTCTTTATAATACTCTTATGTTCTTTTCTTTTATTAAAAATTATAACATTATTAACAAAAGGAGAAGATTCGAAAATTAAACTATTCTGTTGAATTGTTAAGACATCTATTGTAATATTACTGTAAATTTCATTTATTTTCTGAACAAGTGGGAGAGTTAATATTGCATCGCCAATAAATGCAGTTTGAATAATTAATATTTTTTCTGACATTTTAATATTTCCAGATTTTATGCATCCAAAACCATTGTGCCGGTTCTTCCCTTATAGTTTTTTCCAAAATATTCATATATGCTTGATTTATCTTTATCATTTTTTCTTCATTTGTACCAATAAAATTTTGATATTTAATTTCTTCGAAAATAACTTTGAATGAAAAATCTTTTTTTCTGACTGTCATCGCTGCAACAATTGGAACGTTTAATTTTAATGCGATCTCGGCAGTACCTTTATAAACGGATGTATCTTTATTAAATAATTTTACACGTAAACCCTCTTTCGGGCCTCTTTGGTCGCCAACTACACCAATTACATTATTTTCTTTTAATGCTAAATAAATATCTCTTACGGAAACACCCAGAGATATAACCTTATTACCAAAAATTTCTCTCGTTTTATTTAACCAATTATTAAAGTATGTATTGCTTTGTGCTTTGGCAAGAACAAAAAATTTTTTATTTAAATATAAACTTGCAGCTATAGCTGCTAATTCCCAATTACCAATATGAGCGGTTAACAAAAAATTTCCTTGATTTCTTTCAATAATGCCCGAAAATATTTCAATATTTTCCCATTCAAATAATGAATGGATTTTTTCCTTGGTCAATTTTGGGATACATATTATTTCAAATAATGTTGCACAAAAGTGGATATAATTTTGAGATGCTAATCGTTTGATTTCTTTTTCACTTTTTCTGGGAAAAGCAATTTGTAAATTTGATAGAACTGTTTTCTTTCTTATCGGAATTAAATAATAAAATATAAAACCGAATATTTTTGCAAGATGTTTAATACTTGAAAAGCCAAAAAGATTTACTGCTTTTACTAGAATAAAAAAGAAAGAATATTCTAGTTTGTTTTTTATTGACATAAGAAATTAGTAAGCACCTGCAATTCTTCCCAACCAGTTATCATCTCTTATTTCGCCTACTTTGGTTGAATGAATTAAGTCATAAGAACCAAAACCTGTTAAATCAGCAAATACAAAAACCACACCGCCCTCGATTGAATTATACCGCCATATTTCATAGGGTTTAACGTCTGCTTCATTAGGATATCTATCAAGTATATCGGGCTCACCGTAAGTTAAATAAACTCTTCCTCTATCAGATTTATAACCTTTTCTATTAAACTTAGTCCAATTATTATTAGCATGTTCTACTCGCTTCAAATATTCGTCTTTTGCTCTATTTTCTGGTGTAGATTGATCTTCGTCTCTCATTCGCCAGAACATATATAAAAAATTTCTCTTTGCGTTTAGTGAATCCAATTCATCATATCTGTCTATTTCTTGTTTCGAAGCTATATATTTAGATGCATCAAAAAGTGCATCACACTCTTCTGCAGTATAAATTCCAAATTCGCTGGAAAAAACATTCATATCGTCGCTGTATAATTCAACCGTATCAATAACGTCTGGATTTATAAAATATATTCGTTTTGATACAGAATGTATAAAATTATTATCTGAATCAAAAAGAGATAGAATAAAATTATACGAACCTGTGCCGTATTTATTCATAGGAATTGCACCTGCTTCAACAATAGAATGATTTTGTCGAGAAATATTTTTTGTTTTCGAATATTTTATATTACCTAAATTACTTACTATAGTCTGTTTTAGAACCAATTCTTCTGATTCATTAGATAAATTTAAATTATATAATTCACAATAAAAGAATAAAACAGGGCTATTTTGACTGAAAAACGCAAATGGATTAGGAATAACCTCATAAGTATTCTTATAAAAGATTGAATTTGTGTTTGCGCTGCTTGCTATAATATTTGAAGCAATCTGTATATCACTTATCATCGGTTTTCCAACATTATAAGAGATTATTTTTATAATTTGTTCTTTTGTATCTTGATTTGCATTATCAAGATTATCGATTGTGTTCAATCTAAATTTGTATTCACCTTCCTGAAGCACAAAACCAATAACACCGATGAAACTACCGGAATTTATATCCTCATTCCCTTTTATATATACCGGACGATTTAAAAAGTAACTTTTATTATACAATAAGCTATTATCGGTCGAATTTAATATTTCAATATTCAAATATCCTTCAATAAATATTGTATCATTTACGTTCTTAGTTGTAAATTTTGATTGATCAATAGCATAATATAGTTCAAGAAATGAATATGTGCTATCATAATTAAACAGAGCATAATCAAAATCGAACATTTGATTATTCTGAGAATAAGTTAACGAAGAAATAAATATAATAAGAGATAATAATTTAAATCTAAACATTTTTTTGCCTTTACATAATAATAATAATTTATAATGCAATTTAATCAAATACTAGATTAAAAAAAATTACAAACTTGAGAACTATATTCAATATCTGTTCGGAATTTTCTGTTCTTGAATAATTCCAACTTTCAGTATTTTTTCATAACCATAATCCGGAACTTCTATATGCACTAAATATAGCCCACATGAAATTGGTAGTCCACTTTCGTTTGTTAAATTCCATCTTACTTCCTGAATACCATCTGAACCCTTTGAAATTCGTTTAACTAACTCTCCTGCTAAATTATATATCTTTATATTTACTCGATGATACTCTGGTAAATGATTGATTGTTACAAAGGTTTCATAGTGACTTTTTTCTCTTGGATTTGCTCCATAATATGGGTTGGGATAAATATTTATTCTATCTAAATCTCGCTTTGCTAATTCATCTGAATAAGTCTTACCTTCCGTCCTGAACTTATAAATATCGTTGACACTGAAATTATTCGTTATTGTGTCTAATTTAATTTGAAATCCATCTACTATTGGGGATGCATCACCTTCATTAAAATTATAACTTTTATAAAGTCCTTTGTGTGATAATGTTGAATCGATTAACTGCCAATAGAATCCTCTATCATCCTGATTAAATATCACTTCGTAACTATCACCTGTTATTTTTGTAGGATCAATTACAATTACTTCTACTGAGTTATCAGTTATCCCTTGTATATACTGGACATTTATTACATCGCCAAAGTTGTATGAATATCGCGTTCCGGCATCGTAGGATTTTGGAATGCATTTAAGTATATTAACAAACCCTTCTATTTGATTAATATATTTATCTTGTTCAATTGCAGAAAAATATGCTGATACTCCAAAATAATATTCATTCCCATTTATTAAATATTTATTTTGTATATAATCATTGTCAAATATAAAATATCTTTTTATACCAGAATCCATTCCGAATTGTTTTGGAATGTATTCATAACTAAGACTACGTAAATCATAATCATAGTCTGAAATTATTTTTAATCCATCAACAACGTCGTATGTTGCTATTCGTCTTGCGTTATTTAAATTGAAATTATCAGAAGGAAATTGATATATATTATATCCTTGAAATTTAAAAATAGTACTCTTTGCCTCTTCAAAGTGTGTAATATTAGAATTATTCGACCAATTAAAAATAATTTTATTTTCTAACTCGGTTTTTTCTATATTTAAAAATGAGTTTAAAGGTAAATCTATCTCATTCCACATATTTTGAATTAAACTACAATTATGTTTCAAATGGGTAATCGCCTGTAAATTATCAACATCTGAATAACCACCAGCTAAAACTTGTGCAAAAATTACTTCTTGTGTATCTCCTGGTAACATTGTAATTGGACCTGATACCAGATATAGTCTTCTATCTCCTGCTGATATCTCTACTCCATCAATCCAACCCTCACCAGTTACAGGGTCTCCAGATAAACAAAATGTCGTTACCTGATTGTTAATTGGATTAATTATTTTGTTACCCAAAACTGTTAGGCCTCTTAGAATATTCCAGTTATATAGTGTGCCTTGATATACACCAAGTGGTGGATCAAAATTACCTATATAATTTTTAAAACCACTAAATATTGCTGTAAGTGCAATATTTTTTTTACCATAAATCTTTCTATTATTAATTATACCAATATCATTTAAATTACCACTTACTAGAGGCCCTTGCAACAAAATATAACCAACAGCCGGTGGAGTGTAACCATACATTCCATCTTTTTCTCGTGCATTATATGCAAATGCTAAATTCAATGTGGTATCACATCCGACAAAATCGTCACCAGCATCACCAATATCCGGATCTGACCATAAACAAATATGCATGCTATCAATTTGGTTTTTACTTTTGTTTATTAACATATACTTCCTGAAAATACAATTCCTAAATGGGAATAGCATTTTATAACCCCATATTGTTGCTTGCATTTCAATACCCAAAGGCCTTGAACCATATAAGTATTTACTTTGGTTGGAATCCAGATCATTGCATACAAACCAAATAGTCTGCTCTGCACCAATATAACCCGGTATGTCATTATCAGGTTCATAAATTCCGTTTGAATTAATATCTTGATAAGGAGCTCCATCCTTCCAAGGCCATTCATTCCAATCCTTTGCATACTGATTTTGTACTTTTTGTTTTGTTCCTTCACCTAAATTAATTTCATCTAACATATCATCAAATTCCCAATTCTTTTTTACTCTATAAATTCTTACACTAAATTCGTCTGGATTTTGTTGTGTTCCATTCGGTAGTATTTTCCCTGGTACCTGTCCCTGCCTATATGTTGAACCTCCAACCCTGATTTCACCTTTGACTTTACCACCATAAAGCAAACCAGTTAGAAAAACAGCAGTTTTATTCGAACCCTTTGGATAAACAAGTCCTGAATTACCATTGGGATTTATATCCGATTCTCCATCATTTCTAATCCAAGTTGTAACATTATTAATCGAAAAATGCGTGTAAGAGGGAGTCCAAAAAGTTTTTCTTACCTCGTGATTATTCTTCTCTTGTGAATAAAGGAAATTCGTGAAGAAAAAAATAATAATTAAAAGTGGTCGAAGTAATCTTACAGAGCTCATTTTATCACCTAAAAATTTGAATTGTCTACTTAAATATATGGATTTTAACAATAAATTGAAATTTTGTACATGAGTCGTTTAAAATAAAAATACCCAAGCCAATTGGCTTGGGTATTAAATTTCATAGAATCTATATTTTTTACAAACCTAAATACAAACTGAATACATGATTGCCACTAAACGTATCATTATCTCTATAAGCATAGTCAACACCAACACAAAGACCACCAATATTGTATTTAAATCCAGCACCACCAGCGATTTCAAAACCATTTTCCAATTTATTAAGATTAGGTGAGACATGATATCCAAATCTCAAAAAGACCATATCATCGTAAGCATATTCGAGTCCACCATGATACATATCGCCCCAGAAATTAGAATTTTCAAATTGGATAGCAGTTTCAATTGCATTTTGTTTATTGATATCAAAACGATAACTTAAACCAAACTGAACTGATGAAGGTAGTTCGAAAGGTGCCGATTCAATTTTGTAATATTGTTGGGGTCTTAAATAACCTTGAGCATCGGCTAAAACCAATAACCCTGAACCATCATACTTCATATTTCCACCAAAATTCTTCATTGCAATTGCAAAGTTCAAACCTTTAAGGTTAGCTAAATTTGAATATGTTAAACCTATATTAAAGCCAAAACCTGTTGCGCTGGCAAATTCAATTTTTTCAGAAATATAATTACAAGTTAATCCTACAGAAATTCTATCACTTAACATAATAGAATATGTAGCACCGATTGTAAAGAATTGTGGAGTATAATTACGTCCAATACCATCAGGGAAATCGGAGGTTGTTACTGGTATTTCACCAATATCTAATGTTTTAATATGGAATCCAATGGTACCGAAACCATCAACATAAGTTTTTATTGCACCGTACTCAACACCAATATCGGCAATATAACTCATATGTTCAAACATTACCTCGGTGTTTTTTCCGCCACGCGATAAATTTGCGGGATTCCAAAAGATTGATTCAATTCCGTAGGAATTAGCCAGGGTAGCTTCACCCATAGCAATTCCACGTGGTCCAACTGGTATCAGCAACTGAACAGCACCAGCAGTACCTTTTCGGTCTCCTCCGTCTGCGAATATCAAATTTGTACCCGCAGCGATAAGGAAAAACACTAAAATTGCACTTATGATTTTTATTTTATTCATTTTATTCTCCCTTATTTTTCTAGAATCTATCCAAGATTTGTTGTTCTTGAATAATACCAACTTTTAGTATCTTTTCGAAACTATAATCTGGTATTTCTATGTGAACTAAAAACATTCCGCTTGCTACGGGTAAGCCGCTTTCGTTATTTAAATCCCATCTAACTTCTTGCTTTCCAGCAGATGAGAATTTCCTGACTAACTGACCAGCTAAATTGTATACTTTTATGTTAGTTTTATGTCCTACTGGTAAATGATTTATCGTTACAAATCTTTGATATTTGTTCAATTCTCTTGGATTTGCACCATAATATGGATTTGGATAAATATTTATTCTCTCCAAATCTTCTTTTGCTGTTTCAGTAGAATAAGTAGTAGGATTGAAAGAGAATCTAAATACATCACCAGCTTGATTGGTTTTATTAGTAAGTATCCTAAATATTGTACCATCTTCTGGCATAAGTTGATTAACATTGTTTGGCCAGTTAAGCGTATCATTAACATCACCACCATTCCAATTAACTAATACTTGTCTTAACATACCTGAAATACAATACCAAGGAGCATAATCTGTTTTATATGCCCATAAGTACTCAGCATTAGCACCTGCGGGGTCATTCTCTACAGCTGCAACTAGAGCATCGTATCCTGCTGCGTCTCTACTTAATGGTTCAACCCAATAAATTACATCTGTTTGTGGGTCATTTGTTCCACCTGATACAGGATGGTCTATTGCAGTTAGATTAAATACTCCGTTAGCATCATTATCAAGAATGAATGGGAAACATTGATAATCATCTGATGTGCTATTTGGATCTGCTCCTGTACACCATAATTGAAATGGAACTTTACCTACGAAAACTGGCGCCGACCAATTAAAGAATGCTTTAGAACTATCTGAGGTAAACCTGATTTCATAATCTCTAGGTATTAAATAATCTACTCCACGAATTGCCTCACCGAAACCACCTGTGTAATTTGTTGTTCTTGTTATAAAATCATCATATAATGCATTTGATGTTCCATTAGCACAAATACCCCACATACCTGCACCCACTTGTTGGTTCGAACTTGGTCTGTCGATTGGATCACCATCTTCATCGTATATTGGATTGCCATTATAATCAATTAAGAATGGGAAACCGTTTGCATTAAATGCGAATGTACCCATTTCCGGAGGATCGAGAGGACCATTTGCATTTGCAACCACTTGGAAGTTCTTGAAATCAGCTGGTGGACCATTAACTTCAAGTAAGAAACCTTTTCTTACTGGAGAAAATTCTCCTTCATTTAATTCGTAATAGTCTTCAATTAAGTATGAGTTAGTTGTTGAATCTTTTAAATTCCAATAAATTCCATTATTAGTATCTGCTTCAAATTCGACAAAATAGGTATGATCCGTAATCTTCACAGGGTCAATAACAGTAGCAAACACTTGTCCATCACTGAAACCTTCGACATGTTCAGCTTCTACTAAATCGCCAGTGCTTGTTCCATATCTTGTTCCAGCATCTTCAGCTTGCGGAATAATTTCAATAATTGCTAAAGGACTTTCCATAGAATGTGGAACTGACTCCTCACCAGTAATCGGATCAAGTTCCCTATAAGAATAAGCAGTAACAGCAAAGAAGTAAGACGTACCATTTATAAGTTTAGCGTTATTAATAAAATCTCTTGTAACATTAAAATATCTAATAATGCCACTATTTGAACCAAATTGACGTGCTACAGGAAGTATTAAACCACTTGCAGGATCTTGCTCCTGTTCAAGTACTACACTAACATTATCAATTATATCATAAGTTGCTATTCTTTCAGCTTGGTCCATTGTAGATGACTTATTTGGTAATTGATATACGTTATAACCTTGGAATTCATAGCCTTCGCTAACAATGGTCTCGGTTTCATGTATTCTAGTTAAATTAACACTCCAGTCAAGAACAATTTCTTCATCTAGAACTGATACTCTGACATCAGGCATTTTCGGAGCACCAGGTAGAACAAACAATTTATCATATGCATCTTGTGCAATATTGTCATACAATCTTAATTTAGATACTGCTTGAATATTATTTGTTCCAACTTGCCCGCCAGCACAAATTTCAGCAACAACAACTTCTTGAGTATCACCAGGAAGCATTGTAAATGGACCTGCTACTAGACCTAACCTTCTATCTGCAGGTGGATGGAGAACACCATCAACCCAACCAGTTTGCGTTACTGGGTCACCATTCAAACAAAACTTTGTTGGCAATCCAGTTATTGGGTCAATAAAAGGTGAACCTGTTGTACTTACCCTACCTCTGAATAAATTCCAGAATTGTAATGTACCCTGATAAACACCCTGTTCAGGATCTCGATAAACAGGATCGGGGTTAATAAAATAGAATAATGCAGACATTGGTAAATTTTTATAATCGTATTTATATTGATTATTAAATACTGCAGTATCTCCTATAGAAGGAACTATTGGTCCTTGGAAGAAATCCCACCCAACAGCTGGTGGATAAGCACCATAAATACCATCGGTAGCATTACCATTATAACAATATCCTAAACTTTTATCAACATCACAACCAATAAAATCATCGCCAGCGTCACCTAAATCAGGATCCGACCATAAACAAACATACATACTATCAATGGTATTTCCACCTTTGTTTATTATTTTATAGCGTCTGAAAAACATATTTCCCAATGGACCAGCATTAGCATAACCCCAAATAGTAGCCTGCATTTCTAAGCCGAGACCAACACTTCCATAAGGAAATTGGGCGTGAGAAGCATCATAGTCGTTATTAACAAACCAAATAGTTTGGTCGGCACCTGGGAAACCTGGCATATCTACTTGTGGATCATAGACACCGTTGCCATTTACATCAGTATAAGGTGCACCATATTCAACAGGCCACTCATTCCAATCTTTTTCATACTGAGCTTTTACCTGTTGCTCATTTCCCTCTCCTAAACTCACTTCATCAGCAACTGACGCAATATCCCAGTATTTTTTCACTCTGTAAATCCTTACGTCAGGATCATCCGGATCTTGTACAACGCCATTAATTATAGCACCAGGGACTTGTCCTTGTCTATAGGCAGAGCCAGTAACACGGACTTCACCGTTTACAATACCACCATAAATAAAACCAGTCTGGAAAACAGCAGTCTTATTAGACCCTTTCGGATAGACGAGTCCAGAGTTTCCATTTGGATTAATATCTGACTCGCCGTCATTTTTAATCCAAGTGGAAATATTATTAATCGTAAAATGAGTATATGAAGGCGAACCTTCTATTTTACTCACTTGTTTTTTCTTTTCGCCTTCTGCTTGTATTAAAAGTGTTGTAAACAACATCAGAAATATAAGCAGCGAAGCAAATTTAAATAATTTTTGGTTCATATTATATCTCCATTAATTTATATTTAGAACATGATTTAAATTAGTATTCTAACCTAAATCCAAGAATTATCTGACGAGCCTGACCATAAAATCCATTATAGTTAATTACAAAATCCCTATAAAGTTGTTCGTAAATTGGACCATAAGTATTAATAAGAGTACCACCTAATTCAGGATTTGAAATATAACCATCATCGTCAGCAGCACCAGATCTACGGTAAACATCATTTACATTTTGATTATTAAGTAAATTTAACACTTTGATATAGAAATTAGCTGCAAGCCTATCGTATATCTTGAATGTTTTATCAATTTTTAAGTCAATTCTAAACTGGCTTGGAGTGGTTGATGCACCTAATGGTTCAATTGGTCTTCTATCACGACCATCTGTTTCCATGTTTGCTCCACCAACACCACGTGTAAAAGGATGTCCACTGTTAACAGTTAGTAGTAAGTTAACACCAAACTGATGTAACATAGATACAGGACCATCATTCTCGCCAAATCTATAATCTAAATTGATTGTACCAGAAAAGTCTCTATTAAATTCAAGTGGAGATATATATTTAGGTCTAAAAATTGTTACTCCATCAAGAGGTGCGCCAACTACTCCTGAATTTGAGTTAGGATAAGAACCTGTTCCTTTTGCATCTTGAAATGTGAAAGAAGCGTTTGCCATTAATCTGTGATATCTTCTCATAGTAAATGAAAGTTCAATTCCTTTTGAAGTTTGGAAGTCTCCATTTGCTTTAGTTGTATATGATTGATATTTTGAACCACCGGCAACATCAGTATTCATAAGGTCAAAATAGATTTGTCCCTTAACATCATCGTAATATGCTGTAATATCAAATGCTAAAAAGTCAGTTAACTCTTGACGGAAACCAATAGCATAGTGAGTCTTTCTGATTGGTTCCAAATCCATAGCATTTGGATTAGAGAAGAAGAATCCACCTGCAATTTGATAAGCCCAATAATGATAACCATTATAAATTTCATCTAAGTTAGGCATTTGGATAAATTTACCAAAACCTGCATGAAAGACTGTCCTATCGGTAACTGGAAATGACAAACTTACTCTTGGGCTAATATAGCTACGAGCTGGTATCTGTTCCCAACCGCTTTCAATTAATGTTCCGTCGTTACCACCACCAATGCTCTTTTCAGGCATTGTTGGATCAACCATTTTCTTGTTATCAATATCAAAGTAATCATAACGAGCACCTAATTTTAAGATAATATCTTGGTATTCAATCTTATCTTCAATATAGAAACCAGCTGTTACAGGTTTCTTTGGTGCATACCAAACATCATCATCAACTTCGTTACCTAAGACATCGTATCCATAGTTAATTACACCACCTTGATATAATAATATCTTTTTGATTGAATCTTCATATGCCGGATGCGAAGCTAAAGCTGTCCAAATATCGTCATTTCTTGAAGCAATATATCCTTTCCTATACATGTCGGCTGCAATATTAGCTGCAAATTGTGTTTGATTACCTGCTGTCCAGTTTCTTATTGTGTGTTGTTTGTAATCACCACCGATTTTTATTTCGTGTGTTTTACCAATTAAGTAAGTAAATTTTCCACCAATAGACCAACTATTCCTGTCTTGTTTACCATACGTTGCTGGAATACTATTTTCATTAACAAATGACCAACCGAAAATTGTGTGTACAGAAGGAGTTCTGTATCTACCTATATTACTGTTTTCAATTTGTTTATCAGTTCTATACCAAGGTCCGCCAAGGGCTTCAGCTATTTTTACCGAATCACCATATTTCCAATAATCATCCCAAATGCCTGGTGTACCTTGCTCAGATTTGTAAAAAGTCATTCCACCAGTAATTTCATAGAACATTGAGGGACTAAGCACATGTGTCATTTTTAAAGAAAAAACTCCATCATCTATTTCTTGTTTTCCGGTCATTGCTCTGTCTAGAGCACCAATTCCATTTGAGCCGACCTCATAGTCTCTCATAAAATAAGTACCACCCAATTTGAATGTAACTGGATTTAGATCTAAAGTAATAGTTCCAGCCATTCCATATTGTTGAGCTGAATTATTTTTCAACACACCCTGAGGGTATATTAGATTCAAACTATCATTTTGAATTGGGTTAGCATCTAATCCATCACCAAAATATCCGTAATCAAAGCCCGAATAACCTCTCTTGCTTCTATCTTTATCATAAATATAATTAAAATTGAGGAAAAATTTAGCAACTTTTGAATTAGGAATAATTGGACCGCTTAATACAGCACTAAGTTCGTTATACCCATACCAATATCTTCCTAACTCCTCTTCTTGATTGTAGAAATCCTCTTTGCTTTTAAAAGCAATATTGTCAGTTATAATTTCGACGCTTGCTCGATATTCATTAGAACCCGTTCTTAAAGAAGAACGAATAATACCACCATTCGCATCGCCATATTCTGCTGAGTATCCACCAGTTTCAACCTGAACTTCTTCAATAGCATCATTGGGTACACTAATAAGTCTTCCACCACCCATTGGGTTCTTAATAGAAACACCATCGAGATAGTAAGCGACTTCATCCTCACGGCTACCTCTCAAGTGAATACCGTTGTAGTCAACAACACCAGCATTTAAAGCAATAATGTTGGTCATACCACGAACTGGCAAGTTTTGAATTTCTTCATTGGTTGTAACTTGCACAGAACTGGTTGCGTCCTTAATAATAAGAGGTCTTACTGCTTGGACTACAACCGTTGGAACCTCGTATTGAATACTCGGTAACTCCACGGTTATTTCCGTAGTTAAATCAGCATTTACTCTTATACCAGTCATGGTAATAGTTTGGTATCCGATGTAGGAAACCTGAATATCGTAAGATCCAGCTTCCAAATTCATCAGAACAAACGTACCGCTAGCATCAGTTGCGGCACCAAAATTAGTACCAACAACTACGACGTTAGCACCGATTAAGGGTTCGCCAGTTTGAATATCGACGACTTGTCCCCTAATCCTACCCTTAGTACTTGCAAACATCATTGCAGATAAGGATAGAAACAGCATAAAGTAGATCAATTTTCGATGCATATCCTGCTCCTTTTTTATTGAAAAAAAAATTGTTTAATTTTTAATTAT
>JAFGID010000019.1 GCA_016929735.1 Ignavibacteriales bacterium
TTAGTTATAGCTGCATTTTTTTATTTTAAATTAAATATTTTCAAATCATTTGTGTAGAAAATATATTAAATTTGAATAATTATTTACCAATTACAATTTTAATTAAACAAATAATCTTAAGGAGGAAAAATGGACAACTCTGAAGTAATGCCATATATACTTTATGGTATTGGAGGACTTTTTGTTTTGATTTTTCTTACGAAAATGTTCTTTATGGTAAAGCAACAGACAACCGTTGTAATAGAACGATTCGGAAGATTTAAAAAAATTGCATATCCCGGCTTAAGAATGAAAATACCTTTTATTGACCAAATAATTGCCAGAGTCAATATGCGTATCAGACAATTAGATGTGGGCGTGGAGACCAAAACAGACGATGACGTATTCGTCATGGTGCAAGTTTCTGTTCAATATTTTGTTATTCCCGAAAAAGTTTATGATGCTTTTTATAAATTAAATAATCCCGAGGGACAAATAACTTCTTACGTCTTCGATGTAATTCGTGCTGAAATTCCTAACATTGAGTTGGATGATGTTTTCAGAGAAAAAGATAGAGTAGCACAAAGCGTTAAAGAAAGTCTTTCTGACGTCATGAAAGATTATGGTTATGATATTGTGAAAAGTCTTATAACTGACATTGATCCGGCACAAGTAGTTAAAACCGCAATGAATGAAAAAGAAGCTGCAAAAAGAATTAGACAAGCCACTCTGGACAAAGCTGAAGCTGACAAAATAAGAGTTGTTAAAAACGCCGAGGCAGAAGCAGAAAGCAAAAAATTACAAGGTGAAGGTCTTGCTCAACAGAGGGTAGCAATTGCAAAAGGTATGAAAGCGTCTGTTGAAGAATTAAAATCTGTTACAGAAAGCTCGGGAAATGAAGTTTTAATTCAATTACTTATTACTCAATATTTTGATACATTAGATTCAATGGCAAAACATAGTTCGTCAAACACAATTATGTTACCTCATAATCCTGCGGGTATAAATTCTTTTTTTGAAGAAATAAGAAATACACTCATTGCGGCTAAATTGGTAGAAACGGAGCACACTAAAGGTAAGAAATAATTTTCAACATTGGTATTGACCCCCGACATTATCGGGGGTTTTTTTGTTTCTATAAATAATAACAATAATTTAAAATTAATATTTTATTTCATTTCTTTTTCTTATATTTGCACACTTTAAATTTTTATTTTAGGGGATTATATGGCTGCACAGAAAAATAAAATAGCAATAATCGGTGCCGGTAATATCGGTATGGCAATTGCCAAGGGTTTAGCTAATTCCAAAAACTATCAACCAAAAGATATTATTCTTACCAGAAGACATCTTCATTTGCTCGATGATTTTAAGAAGAAAGGATTTATTGTAACAGAGAATAATTGCAAAGCTGCAAAAGAAAGTAATATAATTATTATTTCAGTTGAACCTCAACAACTAAACTCGTTGTTAACTGAAATTTCAACTTCAACAAGCATTAAACAACATTTAATAATTTCAGTTGTTTCGGGTGCTAGTGTAAAACAGATAAAAGATAAAATTGGCAAAAATGTAACAGTTATTAGGGCAATGCCCAATACTGCAATCGCGGTCGGAGAATCAATAACCTGTATTGCCGCATTAAAAGCGAACAACTCATCAATTCAAAAAGCAAAGAAGATATTTGAGACAGTTGGGAAATGTATGGTGATTGAAGAAGAACAGATGACTGCCGCTACTGCGCTTGGTGCTTGTGGTATCGCTTTTTTCTTACGTGCAATCAGAGCTGCTTCGCAGGGAGGAATAGAAATCGGTTTTCGTTCTGATGTTGCGTTATCAATCGCCGCTCAAACTGCAAAAGGTGCTGCTACGATAATGTTAGATTCTGAAAGACATCCGGAATTTGAAATTGATAAAGTAACAACCCCGCGTGGTTGCACCATTTCAGGATTAAACCATATGGAACATGAGGGATTTAGCTCAGCGATGATTAAAGGTATAACAATATCCGCAGAAAAAGCAGCAAAATTATATAAAACAAACAACGAATAGAATATTTAATAAACCCACGACTAAATTGTAGGTTTATTTTACATTTTTTATCTTAAAAAATAGCAAGTATTCTGAAACCATTCTAAATGCCTATCATCATAATCAAAAAAAATAAATTAATTATGGAGAAAAAATGGAAAATTATATCGTAGGAACTGATGCAAATTTTGAAACAGAAGTTTTAAAATCTGAATTGCCTGTATTAGTTGATTTTTGGGCGCCATGGTGCGGACCTTGTAAAATGGTTGCTCCTGTTGTTGAAGAAATTGCCGACGAATATGCTGGTCAACTAAAAGTTGTAAAAGTAAACACAGATGAAAATCAACAGATTGCTTACAAATACGGAATAATGAGCATACCAACTTTAGAAATTTTTGATAAAGGAGAAGTGGTTGATGGTGTTGTGGGAGCTGTACCAAAGCAAATGTTAATAGAAAAGATAAAACCTCATCTTAAACAAACGAACTAAAACAAAAAAGCCTCTTAACTTATAAGAGGCTTTTTTAATTATAAGGCAATTTATTTTTCTATAATTGCTTCAACAGCACAAGTAGGAATGCAGGTTTTACATTCAGTGCACAAATCAGGAACGATGAAAGTAAAATCTTGTGACAGAGGAGGTTGCATCTCACCATTCAAGTTATACTCTTCGCCTGCTGAAAAAATCGCACCTTCTGGACATTCATCTATGCATGCTCCACAATTAATGCATTCTTCTGTGATTACGATTGCCATATTTTTCTCCGTTTTATTGTTAAAGTTAATAATTGACTGTGTTAATTTCTTGATTTTGAAATAAAATTCAAAATAGAATTATATTGTCCGAATAATCTAAATATTTTTTATTTTATATTACTCAAAATTAAATATATTGCTAATAAAAACAAAATTATAAGAATAATTTTATCATAAATTTCTGTTCGTATCCTCGAAAAAAAGAAACTTCCAACAATTATTCCTAAAACAACGACGGGAATTGACCTAACAAAATCCCAGAATACATTTTCTGTTGTAAGTCCTGTTAAAAAATGAATACTCACTATAAAAAAAGATAAAACAATAAAATATCCTGTAATTTGAGCTTTCTTAAATACTTTGTCATAATTTTTCATCGAATAATATAGAATTATCGGCGGACCGCTTGTGTTGAATGCGCCACCCAACAATCCCGAAAAAAAACCAGAGACATAAGCATAAATAGGATTTATTTTTATTGAATTACTTTTTAATAATGCTTTATAAATTACAAAAGAAAGCAGAATAATACCAAGAGATATTTTTATTAACTCCGGGCTTGCTTTTGAAAGGAAAAACACACCAAGCGGAACACCTATAATAGCGCCGATAAAAACATCTTTTAATTCCGAGAATTTGATGTTTTTTCTTAATTCAAGAAACAAAGCGAAATTAACAACAAATCCACATAAAGCACCTAGGGGTATTGCGTGTTTAACAGGAAGAAAAATTGTCAAAACCGGAATTGAAATTATTGCAAATCCGAAACCGGTCAAACTCTGTATAAATGACGCAATAAAAAATACTAATAGTATTATTAAAAATTCAATTTCCAAAATCTAGCTAATCTAATTTCACACTTGCTTTTTAAATATACCTTTTATTTTATCCCAATATTTAAATATCAATAATGCTATTGCCGCCAGCAGTCCTATTCCTACAAAATAATACCAAATGTAATGAGCATTGGCATAATAAGAAAGTCGCTCTGCTTCAGTTAATCCTAATGGTAATGTTGACGGGTCCGGACAATAGGCATCCAGCAAAAATCCAGACATAATAAAACCTGCTATAGCAGAGAAAAACGAATGGAGATGACTAAATCCCATATACAATCCTTCTTCACCTTTTGGTGCTTGAAGAGAAAAATATTCGAGAAATCTTGGTGATATAAAACATTCAGCCAAGCCCTGCAAACCAATTCCAATAATCATCATTAAGGTTAGCGGATACATTTCGAATATTCCGAAGAGCATAATCGTTCCATTTGCTCCTCCTTCAACAACATTGCTCAAAGACATTGCCAAAGCTGAAAGAGGCATTATCAACATTCCAATAAACATTGAATTAACAGCTTTTCGTTTTCTCATCAGTTGAGTTATTAATACAACAAAAATAACAACCACTAATGGATTGACATTAGCTAACCATTCGGGCTTCGCTTCAACCCCTTGAAGACGAATAACATATTTAGGCATTGTTGCATATAGTTGCCCTTGAATTATCCAAAAACCGGCAACAATAAGAGTCAGAGCAATAAGTTTCCCATTTGAAAATATCCTTACTAATCCCGCCCAAACTTCTTGTAATGATTTACCTTTTGAATCTTCTTCAACATCTTTAAAAACAAAAATTGCAAAAAGGAGTGCAAGAAAAGCCATTCCTGCTGAAAAGAAATTTACTTGCTCAAGTCCGATACCCTGCCTTATATAAGGTACAACTGTTTTTCCACCAAATGCTCCAATGTTTACTACCCAATAGAACAGAGAGAATCCACGAGCGCGGTTAGCTTGAGTTGTTGTCTTTGCGACAGTTCCTGTAATAAGCGGTTTAATCATCGAAGCGCCAAACATTAGAATAACGAGTAATATTATTACGGTAAGTTTTGTTGTTAAAATTCCAAGAAAGAAATATCCGACAGTTAATAATCCGAATGCAATAATCAATCCTTTTTTAAAACCAATTTTATCTACAATAGCCCCCGAAAATGGTGGCAAAAGATAAATGCCGCCATAAAAAAAGCCTGCAATTAAACCGGTTTCAATATCATTAAATCCGACCACATCAGTTAAGTAAAGAGTTAAAACGATGAAAAATCCGTAATAAGCAGCACGTTCCATTAATTCCATCGCATTTGCAATCCAAAAGCGTGATGGAAATTTCCAAGATGTTTGTTGTGTGTTTTCCATTTGGTTCCTATATTAAGTTATTCAATAATACCATTATAAATTTCACCTTTTTGTTTTAGGATATCAAAGACATATCCATTTACTACGGCATAACGTAATTTGTCTTTATCTTTAATAATAAAATTTGCGGGACTACCGATTCTTATTTCTTTGTTATTTTTTTGATTCTCTTTTGTTAAGATATTAATAGGGAATGTTGTGCACCGTTCTTTGGTATCGTAATTATATACTTTTACTGAGGTATAACCCTGTTCATATAATTTCTTAAAATCCATTTTATGCAGTTCTTCAATTGAATTAATTTCATCGGGGTATCTCTCGCCCGGAAATATTTTCATTGTATCACAATCAAGTTCGTCATAACCAAAGAACGGCGTTAGATCACCGATATCCTGCACCCTTCCGATAAAATTTATTTCTTGTTTATCCTTTAGTATATGTTCTGTCCTGTACACTCCGATATCAACTAAAATCTCTTTACCATCCTTTTCCATTATTAAATTTCTTAACAATAAATCAAATGCTCGTCTTTCGTTTTCTGGAATATCGAAGTAAGTTTGTATATCAGATGTTTTATAACACTCATTCGAAATAGATTGAAACGCTGATAACAATGCAACAAAATTTATTTTTCGAAGAAATTGTTTTTCAAAGTCATTTTTCCAACCACCCGTTTCGATTAGGACAGAGCTTGTTCCCCATTTTATCATATTATCACCAAATGCTCGCGGTTCAAAATCATCATTGTACTTAGCAATATGGCCAGGAATAAATTGTGAAAGTTCTTCAAATAAACAGGAAATTAATTTCATTGTCCTTTCTCTGACATCGTTGATATCTTTTTCATAA